>JBLHLE010000498.1:0-5967 GCA_047620805.1 Pirellulaceae bacterium | reverse complement strand
GAAGAGTTGGTCATGGACTTGCAAAGCACCGTAAAATCGCTAGACGCCGCGATGAGTAACATTGCAATGTTCACCAAAAGCGTGAACGAAAGCGACGGGACTATCGGACTGTTAATCCACGATCGCGAACTTTACGACCGACTAAATGCCATGGCCAGCAATCTGGAGAACGCGACGAATCAAGTGCAACCCATTATGGATAACTTCCGAGTGTTCTCTGACAAGCTTGCTCGCGACCCTCGTCAACTTGGCCTCAAAGGCATTTTTGATCGGCAACCGCAAGGCCTTAAGCCGATCCTGTTCAATGGTCGCGATCTCTTCGAGAAATACGGTATCGATCGCTACAAAGACGATTATGTCGTCGAGCCAATTCTAACTGACGACGCACCGCCCAATGGTTTACACGAAATTCGCTTGTTCAACAACTAAGCTGGGTGGCAACAAGATTTCGATTCACTGCCGGAACTGCGCGAACCGACCAATTGCATTGCTTGCTAGGCGTTATCCGAGTCTACGCTTTGCCCTGCCGATAACATTCCCGCGAACCCGCTTCACTTCTTGCCAACTACATCTAAGGAGAAGCCATTCACTCGCAAAGTACGGCTGCTAACCGCTAGGGAATGAACCGCTGACCGCTCAGGCCAGTTCCTGCGGGAACTGGCGTATTGACGCTCGGGACATTTGAATTGAATACGGGTTGGACAGATTCGAGGCTCGTGATGTTTCCTTGCTGCGACCGATCGCGCAGATTTTGAGCTCGGCCTCTGAGGTCTTCCATCGATACAACTGGCTGAGGAACCATCTGAAAATCGACGGCCCGTTCATCGCGAAGTTCCCAGGGCCAGAAGTTTTCCACGACAAAATCGATCGGCGGGTATTCATACCACGGTGGATGAAACTCCTGCTTGACCGTTTCCGTGCGGAAACCATCCTTCACCAATTGAATCTTGCGTGTACCGTAGTATGTGTAATCTACGGAAGTCGGCGTGTCGCCAATCTCTTGGTCGTCGATATAGACCCGCGCCCCGGCGGGGTTCGAACGAACAGTTAGCCGCCGCCGCACACAGCCCGACAAACAGATGACTGCCATCAGCGCCAGCAATAGCCGCCAATTTGAATTGATTCCATGGGATGTGGTCACTTCATTTCCCTCGAAATGAAAAATAACGGGTCGATCGCAACGAAATATCGTTGCTCTATCTAAGTCGGGTAGCCGGGGAAAAGGCGGCGGAGTATAGTCAGGATCGAGAAGCGAGCCCACCCCAATCCAGCCTAAAATCCCCCAAACTAAGGAACCGACTATCCTCTCCCCCCCAGGGGGAGTTACAATAGTGGTATACGCTATTGTCAGCAGATTGGGTCGGTCAACGATATGTCGAACGAAGGTTACAACGCAGATTTGTCGCTGGATTACGTTGGCATGACCGACATAGGGATGCGTCGAGCCAATAACCAAGATTCTCACATCTTGGTCGTCGCCGACGCTCAAGAATCCTGGGAAACGCGCGGCCACGTATTCATGGTGGCCGACGGAATGGGTGCTCATGCCGCAGGCGAGCTGGCCAGCAAACTGGCTTGTGAAGGCATTCCCACTCTCTACTACAAGTATCACAACGACTCCCCTCCCGAAGCACTCAAACGCGCCATCGAGGAGACCAACGCCGAGGTTAACCGTCGCGGCGACGCCAACGCGGAATTCGATGGCATGGGAACTACGACCAGCGTCCTGGCAATACTCCCTCAAGGAGCTTTTGTGGGGCACGTGGGGGACAGTCGAGTTTATCGCCTTCGAAGCAATACTCTCGAACAACTAACGTTTGACCATAGTCTTGTCTGGGAACTTCGCACAGCTGGCGAAATCAGTCCCGATAACATCCCCAAGAATGTCATTACTCGTTCGCTCGGACCTTACCCCAAAGTCCAAGTCGACATCGAAGGGCCCCACCCCGTAGAACTGGGGGATACGTTCCTGCTGTGCAGTGACGGACTGAGCGGGGAAGTTGAAGATGACGAAATCGCAGCAGTTCTGGCTAGCCTGGCACCCACCGAAGCTGCGGAATTCCTCATCAATTTGGCCAATCTCCGCGGCGGCCCTGACAACATCACGGTCATTGTCGTCAAGGCGACCGGCGAGGAAGTAACAAGCCGCGTCGCGGCGTCCAAGCCCATTGTGATCGGGGCTTCCAAAGAAAAAGCCAACGTCCACCCAGGCGTTTGGGCAGTCACTGGCGTTTGCTTCCTCACCGTAATCGTCATGCTCTTGGCTGCTGAGTATGCGCTCGCAATCTGCGCTGGAATTGGTGGCATCGCGGCGCTACTGTTCGCCTTGTACAAATTTGTCGGTACCGGTGGTGGTGGTCGAACGCTCAGCGGAGGGCAAAGACTCGGCAAAGGCCCGTATACACAAACGCCCGCTCTAGCCACCTCTGAATTTATCGCCAAGCTCTCCGGCATGCTGAAACAACTCCGGGAACTCGCCGAAGAAAAGAATTGGGAGATCGGTTGGCCAACACTTGAAGAGCATTGCCAACAAGCCGAATCCGCAAGCTCCACGTCGGAAGCCGTACGACACTACGGTCGCGCCATCAGCTTTATGATGGAAGAAATTCGGCAGGTCGAATCTCGAAAAGCGAGCGACTCAACGATCGACTACTAAACGATCGACTACTACTCGGTTTACACAGCCGCTTTGGTTTTCCGCTACGCTGCCTTCTTCATCGCAGGAGCCTTGTTGGCCTGATGAGTTTCAATATCGGCCAAGATTGTCTTCAACTTCGCATCGGAACTAATGCGGCAAACCGTGCGATCGTACAGGCGTTGAATTCGATCCGTTAAGTAACGCCATCGGCAATGATACGAGAACCAAGTGTTCTTGCGAGCGGTGTGGATACTCATTTCGTATCCACGCTGGTCGATCATCGCGTTCTCCTTCTCCACTCGATGCATCACCATACCGAGGTTCTTTTGGCGATCGTGAGTCAATTGAGTGACTTCGAATCCACACGACTGACCAATCATTCGCAAAGTGGCGGGATTGAAATTGTAGAGGTGTGCAAAGTGAAATGCCTGCCCAGGAGCCGCGTGAGGAGCGGTATAGTTCGGTACTTCTACGTACAACCGACCGCCCGGATTCAGCATTTGCCAAATGTGTCGCAGAGTGGAGGTCGGAGAACTCAAATGTTCGAGCACGTGCACTAGCAGCACGAAGTCGTAAGTCGATGTGCGGGGCAAATTTTTTAGTTCACCTGGTACAACAGTTGTCTTGAGCACATTGGAAGAATAGTTCGCAAATCCCTCGCCCGGTTCACAACCATTGCTTTCGTAGCCACCCAATTCAAAATTCTTTACCGTGCAACCAATTCCTGCGCCAATCTCAAATACTTTATCCCCCTCTTCCAAGTAGGGAGTTAATTGTTTCAGAATTCGTCGCCCCTTCTCCCACTCTCGCACGACTCGCTGCGTGGAGGGGTGGTATTCGCCATGGTAATCTTGGCGGTATTCACTGGCGTAGTAATCTCGCAGTTCTTGTTCGCTGGGAATTTGAGCGTGCGACACGAGACCGCAAGTTTTACAAACGGCGGTCTTTAATTCATCACCGCGGCGGTCAATATTCGAAATCGTCTCGAAGTCAGATTGGTGGCACAAATCACAGCAGCATTCGTTCATAGCAAAATCCCTTTTTGCGACCCTGGGTCAGCGAGACATTGCGTCTCGCGAGTCATATAAAGTTGATAGCCGAAATCCATTTGGCTATCAAAAGACGAAAAGTACTCGAAATAGCTTCAATCTGGCAAGTGCATCTTGCAATGCTGCGATTGCTAGCGACGCACAACGCCAATGTGCTTGCATCGATATCAGCAAGCAGATATCGGCAAACAATCGAACTCTGCGGCACATTACCGTTTGAAGAATCGATTGTAAATGTTACATTGCTGAAACCTCGCAGCCAGACTTCGGAATCGTTTATCGCTCGCGATTATTCGACTTTCAAACTCTAGCCGCCCAAGAAACGTAGATTTGGCATGAATACTGCATCTCTATGATGGGCCGCGAGTTCCTCGACAGGAAGTTGAGGAACAGCCAACAAGGACGTTTTACGAGCTGATCCAATGACACGCATCACGCGTTACATTCTATTCGAGCTGGTCGCGATATTCGCGTTGACCCTAACGGGGATGACGGCGTTCATCGTACTGGTTGTCTTAGCTCAAGAGGCGGTCCGGCAAGGCTTGGGTCCAATGCCGATTCTCCGCATGATTCCCTTCGTGCTTCCCAACGCGTTGCGTTTCGCAGTTCCCGGCACGATCTTGTTCGCGGCGTGCAGCGTCTACGGACGTATGTCGGCGAGCAACGAGGTTGTGGCGTTAAAGTCGATGGGAATAACTCCCTGGTCAATCATTCGCCCCGCACTTATTTTGGCATTCTTCATCAGCTTAATCGCCGTATGGCTCAATGACGTTGCCGTTTCCTGGGGACGTCAAGGGATCCATCGCGTAGTGTTGGAGTCGATCGAACAAATCGCGTACGGAATGTTGCGAACCCAGCACTCGTACAGCACAAAGAGTTTTTCAATCACTGTCAAACGCGTAAATGGTCGCAAGTTGGAACGCGTCACGATGACAATTCATGGCGGCGAAAACACGCCGTCAACGGTAATCGTTGCGGAGGAAGCCGAGTTGCGTTCAAACCCGCAAGAGAATCGCATGAGTATTCTGCTGACCAATGGTTCGATCGATTTCGGCGGCAAAGTGAAGATGACTTTTACCGACACCATACCGCACGACTTTGCGCTTGCGGATGCTTCG
Source organism: Pirellulaceae bacterium (assembly GCA_047620805.1). GTDB lineage: Bacteria > Planctomycetota > Planctomycetia > Pirellulales > Pirellulaceae > JBLHLE01. The sequence goes on along the minus strand of JBLHLE010000498.1, from coordinate 1,162 downwards.
CGAAAATCGAACAAGGTCGACAGTCCCTCCGAATACGCCCTCTGGCAAATCCAGGGAGCTCAACGAGAGCAAAGAGTGACCATTGCCGAACTCGAACAATCGTTAGCCGCGGAAGCTGGCTACCAACTACTGACGGGCGATTTCGCCAACATGAACAAAGCGGAGTGGAAGCCGCGCGAAGCGGACTTGCGCAATGCACGCTCTAGGCACTTCCGTCTTCAAACAGAGCCATGGCGGCGTTGGGCGAACGGTTTTAGCTGTTTCTTCTTCGTGCTGGTCGGAGTTCCTTTGGCAATCCACTTAAAGAACTCGGACATCTGGACCAGCTTTGCAGTTTGCTTCCTGCCGATTCTGGTGGTTTATTACCCGCTGTTGGCATATGGCGTTGATCGAGCGAAATGTGGAGCATTGCCTCCGTATTCCGTCTGGCTCGGGAATCTAATGTTGTTAATTGTGGGAACCTATCTGGTTCGTAAAGTGATTCGTTACTAGTAGCGCAAATGGATGAAATTTAGTCAAAGATTGAGATAGAAGCAGATGAGATAAAAGCAAGAGTCACCGCCACGTACGGCAGAATTGACTGCGTTCATTATCGCTGTTTGATCGGGGCATCTGCCCAAAACACGACACGGTTTGCGGGATCGCAAGATACCGCATGAAAGACAAGGAGGTCGACATGCTCACTCGCTGGCCAATTCGAAAGAAGTTACTTTTTGGCATCGCCATGCTATTCTTGATCGTGGCGATCCTGGCGATTAGTAGCTTTCATAGCGTTTACGCTTACCGCAAGTTAGCGCGGTCAATCAGTATTCGAGCCACGGAATTACCGTACGCCGATGAACTCACCCGCAGCGTTGGCGAGTTGCGATTTACGATTAGTCGTCTCAAGCCGGCTCCGGCCTTCCCAAGTCAGTCGGCCTTCGACCCTCTGGTCGTTCGGGAGGAATTCCGCAGTAACTTCCTGACCGTCAAGGATGCTCTTCGTCGTTATTCCGACCACCTCAACCACGAACAACCCGAGGACCCGCGACTAGGTGACCATCGTCAAGAAAAAGAAACGATCCGAGAAATCGAACGAACTCTGGATCGAATCGCCAAACTCAATCCCGACAGCGACTGGGTACTGAACGACGTTCGAGTCGATTTGCTCGGCGAACAATTG
>JBLHLE010000497.1:0-5969 GCA_047620805.1 Pirellulaceae bacterium | reverse complement strand
CGTTCACGGCCATTTCGATTTTTTTGCTGAATACTTGGGACAACTAGTGAAACGCGGCCTTGGGCACGGCTGACAAAGTTGCCAGCGACTTCATAAAGCCCCATTTTCAACATGTTTCTGCCACCTCAGGTCCCCGTCACCGAATAAAAACCCCTATTCTCACAGGATCGTAACAGAAAGCTCGAGTCAATGTTTCGAGTCAATGTTTCGAGTCAATGTTTCGAGTCAATGTAAAGTCAACGTAAAGTCAACGTAGAGTACCACGCTACGCTAAGCTGATATCCTGCGAAGCAAATTTGGGTGCAACTGATTTACGAGTTTTTAAAAGAGAAGGGGGGGGCCGAGTAGCACTTCTCAACTTTGCAAGATTTTCTCGAATTCCAGCTGTTTTTTGGGATCCACTGATTGTGTAAGACAGCTTACAAGAATGAACACGGGGATGTTCAGAAACAGTCCCCAAGCGGAGCCATCGATGGGCAGACTTGCGCTGATCACCTCGATGGCTGTCTTTAATACGCCCAGCAAGCCGATTCCCGAACCGTCGGCCAGCATGCCGAACAACGGACCAAAGAGAAACGCGCCCAGTAACCCACAGAAGAGCCCGGCAGTCGCACCGGCTCGAGTTCCGCGACGAAGATAGAGCACGTCGATTGCCATCGGTAGCAATTGCGCCGTGAACGCGATGGCGACGAATCCGAGTTGCGCGATCATGTGGAGCAAATCATAGTGCGACACGACGCTTTCTGCGGCTCCTTTTTCCTGGCGTCCAAAAATCACCAGTGCTACGGCCAAGGCCGAAGCCCCGACAATGATCAGTCGACCGACCCAGACCCGCTCCCGGTCGCTCGCCTGCGGCCGCACGTATTGGTCGTAGACATCCCGAGTCAGAATTGCCGATAAGGAGTGCAGGTTGCTATCCGCTGTACTCATCGCCGCCGCCATGATGGCGACGATCATCAGTGAAGCAAAGATCGCGCCGAAGCTGCCGAGTGCTTTCGGAAGTTTTTCATTGAGTACTACCAGTATGATCGCATCAAAGGATTTTCCGTCTTGATCAACCTTCTTGTGTGTCTTTACGGTGGGACGTTTGGTCGGATCGGAAAAGGACTCTTGCAGTTCGGATACCGACTGCGCCCAGCCGGCGCTAAGATTCAGCGATTTCAGTTGCTCGAAATCCTGGCCGCCCAATTCCGGTCGGTGCTTGCCCTCCCAGTTAATCGAAATCCTGTCGCTTGCGACGTTAAACGCGGAATGTATCGGCGCGTCGTCCGCGACAACAAGTTCCGTTTCAGCCAACTTCACCGAAATCTCGAATTGCAGCGGGTATAGAACTTGTCCCGCCAATCCGATCAACATTACGCCCAACAAGAAGCAACTCGTCAGGACGACGGCGAAAATTACCGCGCTGCGTTTCAAAGCCGACAGGCTTCGCGCGGCGTAGTAACGCATCCATTGGGCCGGTTGAATCATGGAACCCGAGGAAGCGAGCACTACGAGCGTCATGGTCTTTGTCCAAACCCAAATGCCGCTGTTGCCGGGAGCTGTGAGCGATGAAGCGGGGAGTTCGGTGGCAACTCGATGAGTGAAATCCTGTGGGCCGTCAAAAACCAATAGCATTGCAAAACCGCCGACCAACATACCGACGATCAACATGCCGCCTTGGATGACATCTGTCCAGGCAACGCTTCGCATTCCTCCGATCATGATATAGAGAGTAGTAATCGTGGCCAGGACGATGGCACCGGTCTCAAACGTATCTTCGCCAAAGAGTTTTTGTGAGACGATTCCACCAGCCTGGATTTGCATCACGATGTAGGGAATCGCGTATAAGAAGCCGGCGATGGCGACCAGGATCCGCAAGCCGTATTTGCTGTCGTAGTAGTCGGCGACGAGATCGCCCGGGGTGACATATCCGAATTTCCGTCCCAGTTTCCAAATTCGACCGCCAATGAGGTACACCGTCAGGCCGCCGACGGGGACGTTCAGACTGAAGAGTGCGAACACGACCCCATCGCGGTAGACCATACCGGGCGCGCCCAGCAGCGCAAAAGAGCTAAAGAAAGTGGCCATGATGGTCAACGAGGTGACGACCCAACCTTGGTCGCGGCCGGCGAGGTAATAGTCGTCTTCGCCAGCTTTGCTTTTCATCCAACCAAAGATGCCAAGCGTCAACAGCAGCAGCAAATAGCCGCCCAACACGATGTAGGGCATGTTCCCCAATTCGCTGGCGCTTTCCGCTAGTTTGGTTTCAGTTTGAGCGAATAAAACTGCAATAGGTAATGAGGCGGAGTTCACTGTGGCTTCCTTGTCATTTCGGTTCGGGCGAGTCGTCTTGCCAGACGAAAAAGTAAGCCAGTACGACGATGCCAACTTCCACGACGTACCAGAAGAGTCCCCAGACATAAAGATCCGGTAGCCCGAAATGAGCGGTGGGGCGATTTACCAACAGCATTCCCGGCCCCGGTCCCATGAGGATCGCGATAACAAATGCGATGGCGAGAATCCAGCCGAGTCGTTTTCTGCGCGATTCCATTTCGCAGTTCTCCTGTTGGCTATTTTGCGGGTGTAAGGAGGCCGCGATTGAGCAACCAATCTCGGTAACGATTTGGCCAATCGCTAGTGCCCGTAATTCCAATCGCCAAACCTACGCCATGACGGCCTTTTTCAAACACGTGTAACTCTGCAGGTACTCCGGCCTGCTTCATCGCTAGATAGAAGTAGATGCTGTTTTGCGGCGGCACCCCCGTATCTTCGGTCGTGTGCCATAAAAAGGCCGGTGGAGTTTCTTTGGTGACCTGCTTCTCATTCGAGAGTTTCTTTACCAGTTCTGGGTCGGCATCAGCCCCTAGAAGGTTACGTTGCGAACCTTTGTGCGTGTAAGGCTCATCGAAGGCGATTACTGGATAGCACAAACAGAGAAAGTCGGGGCGACAAGACAGTTTTTGAATCGGATCTGCGGCGTTGGGATCGCCAGCATCAAAGTGAGTTCCGGCCGTGGAGGCGAGGTGACCGCCCGCCGAAAATCCCATGATCCCGATTTGATTTGGTTTAATTTCAAGCTGCTCGGCGCGACTTCGAACGGTTCGGATGGCGCGCTGGGCATCTTGCAAAGGCGCGGGGTGTCCGTATCCTTTGCCGCGGTGTCGGTAATCGCAGATGAAGGCGGCCACGCCAATCGAGTTGTACCACTTGGCGATATCGTGCCCCTCGTGTCCCATCGCCAGTCCACCGTAGCCGCCACCGGGGCAGACAATAACGGCGGTTCCGGTCGCCTTGTCCTTCGCCGGCAAGTACGTAATCAAAGTCGGCTTGTCCTTCGCATCCTTCCCGTTCGCTCCCGGGGCGCCAGCCGGCCACAGCAACTCGGACTCTTGAGCGCGAAGATTCGTCGTGGCGACGAAAAGTAGTAGAGCAGTTGCTACAAACACGTTGTGGGTCATCGATATCAATCCTTGCGGCTTCATTAACACAATACAGAGGGCGGAATACAGACAGCAGAAAACAGCGGGCAGACATCCACAGTCAGGTTGCTGGGCCCAGCGTTTCGAGGTCCGCGTTCCAGGCGCACATTCCCGAGGACAGGCTCCCGAGGACAGGTCCTAAGCCCGACGGTGGTGGAACCATGCTAATGGCTGGCCGAGGGAAACTCAAACTGTTGGCCGACTTCGTCGAAAAATAGTCGGTGGTTCTGCCCCCGCTTAACGTCCGCGGCCACTAGATTTACAATGGCGGCTCGACAAAATAATGCAGATACCATAAGGCGAACAAATTCCATGTTTGGGGAACCCATACGATGAAAGACCTTTCCACCGCCCACGAAATCGTCTCCGACTTGATCAAGATTCCTCAGACGCAGGCGGAATGGGAACCCTATCGACTCAGCGACGAGCAAGTAGAATTCTATCGAGAGCAAGGGTATTTGGCGGGCATCCGGTTGCTTAGCGAAGCACAAGTCGATTCGTTGCGGTCTGAATTGGCGGATTTCTTTGAGCCCGAGCACGAGGGGCGCGAATTGTGGTACGAATACCACAGCAACGAGTCCGCGAACCCTGATACTGTGCTATTTCACGCCCTCGGTGCTTGGCGGATTAAGCCCGGTTTCCACGACATTCTCTGGAACCCCGCTTTCACGATGGCCGCGTCGCAACTGCTCGAAGGCGCCGTGCGATTTTGGCACGACCAGCTGTTTTGTAAGCCAGCCAAGCACGGCGGAGTTGTCGCTTGGCATCAAGACTATTCCTACTGGACTCGCACCAAACCCATGGCTCACCTGACCTGCTGGATCGGGCTCGACGACGCCGACAAAGACAACGGCTGTTTGCAGTATATTCCAAAAAGCCACAAGTGGGAGCTGCTACCAGTCACCGGTTTGGCGGGCGACATGGCCGCAATCCAAGAAGTGCTGAATGAACAACAGTGGGAGCAGTTCCAAAGTCCCGTTGCCATCGAATTGAAATTGGGTGAGTGCTCGTTCCATCATCCACTGATGGTACATGGCTCGTTTGAGAATCGCACAGAGCGCTCGCGCCGAGCGACCGTGATTAACGTCTTCCGCGATGGTGTTCGTTCGGACGCGGGCGAGCCGATGTTGGATGGTACTGACACCATTCCAGCGGGTGACTGTATGGGCGGCCGGTTCTATCCGATGCTGTTGCAAAGACCGTAATCTGATCCATTGCCCAAATAGCAAAAATTGGCCAGGAGAATTAGGGGCGAAAGAATGCGATCAGCACCCGATCAGCACCCGATCAGCACCGATTCGTGAGCGCGTCACCAAGCTTGGCTGCGGTCGCTTCGGTAAGGCATTGCATATATTTTCTTGATTTTGACTAAAGAAAACTAAAGAAGTTGCCAGAGTGTCCTGTGGAACGCGGTTTGCCGTGCCTCAGTGTCCACGGTGTGGTGAGTCGGCGTCCAGTCTTGCCGGGCGACGTAAGTTGTTTTAGTGGTGAATCTTACTGCCTGCCTTGCGGTGAATTGGAAGTCGATGCGTGGAAAACTACTCCGATTAAATAGACAATTCGTCTGCTCTTGTCGCGTTGCCTGCGTAGAATTCCGGCATCCAGTCAACTGTTGTTTAACATGAGGTTAAAAATGTTAGTTCTCTCTCGCAAACGCGATGAACGCATTGTGATCGCTGGGAATATCGTCATCACGATCGTCGAAATTCGCGGCGACAAGGTGCGATTAGGAATCGATGCACCGCAGGACATTCCCGTCCATCGACAAGAAGTTTACGAGGCTCTGCAACGCTTGCAGAACGAAGCTGAAAATCCCAGCCATCAAGGCTGATTTGCCCAAGTGTAAACAGAACGTCTCGTTTGGTGATTGTGTTCCCAGATCAACACTCCGTCTTAATCTGCGCCCCTTTTCGCTGATAATGTCGTCAACCCGCCCACAAAAAGCCCACGGACGCTGACTTTTCCTTAGCGCTATCGCTGTTGCGAAGGGTACTTTGATGCCCCTCTTTTGCCCGTGACTCGCGCAGACGTGATAGCAAATAATGTGTATCCTGCATATCTTGCCAAAGGCTGACGATATAGATAACAAGAGATATCTGCAAAGCAGGATATCGACTAGGCTTCCGTTCTTTTGGCCTGTCCAAAGACACTGCTGATGACGCTTGATGATTTTGGAATTACACCATGGGATTGATAGACGGATTTGAGCATATCGTTCGCGAGAACGAGATTTTGGCACCTTATACCTGGTTTCGACTGGGTGGACCTGCTCAGTATTTCGCGGAACCGACGACCGCTGAAGAACTAGGTGCGCTGGTAAAACGTTGTCGCGAGGAAGATGTTGTCGTCCGACTACTCGGCGGTGGGTCTAACTTGCTTGTTAAGGACGAAGGCGCTGCGGGCATGATCGTGCACCTTTCAGCCCCTGCGTTTTCCGATATCCGTTGCGAAGGGAACGTGCTTCGAGTGGGTGGCGGTGCGAAATTATCACACGTTATCTCATCCGCG
>JBLHLE010000496.1:0-5969 GCA_047620805.1 Pirellulaceae bacterium | reverse complement strand
TGTATTGCCATGTTTTGGGCGGGATGTGGGGGCGATCAAAACCCGCTTCCCCGCAGAAAAGTCGAGTTGGCGCAGCAGTACGGCAAGCAACTGGCTGACGCCGTCGGCGAAGTCGTTAATGGTAAGACCAAAAACCTAACGAGGTCGGTCGAATCCAGTTACGAAGAAATCGACCTGCCACTGGGAAATCTCCCGACTCGCGAAGAGCTCGAGCAAAACGCGCAATCCAAGAACAAGTACGAACAATCGCGTGCGAAACATCTGCTGAAGGTGCTCGACAGGGAAGGAAAACTCCCTCAGACATATCCGTACCCGATTGGCAAGTGGATTCTCGGCGGAGAAGTCGAGTGGATATTCCTTGGCGGCGAAGTGACAATCGACTACGCCGTGCGATTGAAATTAGAGTCGAAAGCCGTGTCGACATGGGTCACCGCCTATACCGACGACGTTATGGCGTACATTCCATCTCGTCGAGTCCTTGGCGAAGGTGGCTACGAAGGCGCCACTTCTATGATCTATTACGGTCTCCCGACGACGTGGTCACCAGAAATCGAAGAAGCCATCATTAAGGCAGCTTTGAAGCAGCCAGCAAAGTAGTTTCCCCACGCCAGACGGCAGTAATCGCACGAAATCAAACGGAACGCCGATGAATCAACTTTCCGTGGGTGTGTTCTGTGCCGACAACCAAAAATGGCGGACAAAAGCGGATGCGGGGCACGAATTTTCCACTCAAACTCTCATGTTCGCCACCTACAATATTTGGTTCGGTCGGTTCGGTCGGTTCGGTCGTCATCGCGAACGCGACCGTCATCTTGCGATACTGACGATTCTGCAAAACCGAAACGCCGACGTTATTGGCTTACAGGAAGTCACGCATTCGTCGCTGCCGTTGATTCTTGAACAGGAGTGGATTCGCGATGCCTACGAAGTATCAGATTCTCGCGGCGACACATTCGGTGCCTATGGAACGCTTCTCCTGTCACGGCTCCCCGTTTTGAATTTCGAACAAACACTTTGCGTACGATGAGAATGACCCTAGAATTTCCGCTGCTAGCGTAGCTTTGCCAGCTAATTCTGTATCGACGAGGCTGTCAGAGAATCCAATATATTGTTATTTCGTGGCGAAATCATCGGCAGGAAAACAAGGCACCAAGTGGTTTACGATAGCGAACAGGATCCCGTGCTAGCTCGTACAAAAGGTTGATAAACGCCGGCGGAGATCTGTTTCAAAGGTAGGGATCCGGCGTCGTGTCACTACTGACGAACGACCTTGTTGAGGCAGTCACGGCTGTTTTGCAAAACCTCAAATAGAAAACACTTACATCGCAACGTGGACGCAAAAAACGCCTTGCTTTGCTCATCGCTCGTCCCTATAATCCGCCCGCCAAAATGACTCTCTTTGACTTCTCTGCGCAGGAAGTGTGGAGCGGCACAATTAGCAAGGATGCGATTCCTCTGACAAGTAATTGCCAACTATCACCGACAGATCGCCTGACGCTGGCGAGCTTACGTCGTCACATCTGCGCTCGGGTTGCGCTTTGGTTACTTGGCGTCTGCACAATCGCACTCGGAATGGCAAAACAGCTCGATGCTGAAATCAAAGCGCCGATGTCAGACCCTCGCCATCGCGTGGTGATCGAAGGCGATCACGCGCAGCGATGGCGCGAGGGTTCCTACGAAGTCTGGGTACTGAAGGGACACTGTTCGATTCGCCAGGGTAACGTCATCGCGAAGGCGGGTGATGCAGTAGTGTGGATCGATCGTTCGATTCCGTATGGGGGAGAGCTGAGCAAAGTTACCGCATATCTCGAAGACAATGTCGTCGTCGACTACGGTCATTACGGTGGTCCACACACAGCGACTCGACGGGCAGCACAAACGATTCGCGACAAGACTTGGATTGGCAGATTTCAGACTGCCGATGACGTAGACATTCACGTGCCTCAAGTCCAAGGCATGCCGAAGACGAAACCTGAAATCGTCAAACGAGGCATGTCTGCCAACTCTCCCGAGACTTACCCTGTCAAGCGAACACAGTTCATTCAACCACTACCGCCAGTCGAACAACGAGTTTCGGCGCGTAGCATTATCATTCAATCGCGAAGCAACGTACCAATTCAGTTCGATGGTTTGGACGACGTCCAGCGAAAGGAGTCGGTGTTCTCCTTTACTTCCGGCGTGAACATCGTCGTTAGCGGAATCGAAGGTTTGGATGGCTACGATCAACTGTCGGGTGACAAGATCGACGTCGAAGCCGACAACCTCGTCGTTTGGACACAACGATTCGATCCCACAGGACTCGACAAACTCGGGAACGGCCAGATCGCTCAAGACAGTAACACGCCGCTCGAGTTCTACATGGAAGGTAATATTATCTTCCGGGAGGGCGATCGCGTCATTTACGCTGAACGGATGTACTACAACGTCCGCGATCGACATGGCGTGATCTTGGACGCCGAAATCTTGACACCTGTCGAAGAGTATCAAGGTTTGTTGCGCATCAAAGCCGATGTCCTACAGCAAGTTGACCGACAGAATTTCATCGCTCACCGCGCGGCGGCGACGTCGAGTCGACTTGGCGTACCGCGTTACTGGTTCCAATCGGAAACGCTGGCGTTCCAAGACTCGCAGGTACCCGCCCTCAATCCGTTCACTGGCGAAGTAGTGATTGATCCCGAGACTGGCGACCCCGCCGTCGACCACGAACTGCTTGCTACCAGTCGAAACAACTTTCTCTACGTCGGTGGCTATCCTGTGTTCTACTGGCCAGTACTGGCAACGGATCTCACCAAACCAACGTACTACGTCGACCAGATTCGCTTCAAGTCGGACAACGTTTTCGGATTTCAGGCGTTGATCGATTGGGATATGTACCAACTAACTGGTTGGCGTCGCCCGCCAAAGGGAACGAAGTGGACTTTGTCGACCGATTACCTCGACGAACGCGGTCCGGCCCTCGGAACGTATTTCGAGTACGATCGCGAAGGTCTATTCGGCGTCCCAGGTCCCTACACGGGGACGCTTGACGTTTGGGGAATCCACGACACCGGGGCCGACAACCTCGGTCTAGCTCGGCGTGCAGTCGTACCTGAACGCGAAGATCGAGGTCGGATCTTTTGGCAGCATCGCCACCGCATGCCCTACGACCTGCAATTGACCGCAGAACTGGGACTCATCAGCGACAACAACTTTCTGGAACAATATCACGAAAATGAATGGGACCAGCTGAAAGACCAATCGACTGGTATCGAGCTCAAACAACTTCTGGGTCATTCCAGTTGGAGCGTCACAGGCGACGTTCGCATCAATGACTTTTTCACGCAAGCTGATACCCTTCGCTTCGACCACTTCCTGATTGGCCAGCCGCTACTGAGCGAGCGAGTCAACTGGCACGCGCACACCAACGTCGGCTACGCTAACCTCAACACAGCAAACCTACCGCCGATGGGTGTCGAACCACCCCAAGCTCCACTCGCTTGGGAAACCACGACAGGCGGTACACCGTTCAACGATCGCGGCGGCATCGTCGGAGCAACTCGACACGAAGTAGACATGCCGTTCGATGTCGGTCCCGTACGTTTCGTTCCGTATGCACTTGGAGAGATTGCGCATTGGGATGAAGATCGCGACGGCAACGATGTGACTCGCACTTATGGCCAAGCTGGTATCCGCGCCAATCTGCCGATGTGGACGTCCATGCCGCAAGTGCAGAACGGTTTGTTCAACGTCAACGGTTTGGCACACAAAGTGAATTTTGAAACGGAGTTCATGTTCGCGGAAAGCAATCGCGACATGAATCAACTGACTCTCTACAATCCGTTGGACGACGACGCTACGGAGCATTTCCGGCGAAGATTCACCTTCGATACTTTCGGAGGCACAATCCCCGCGAAATTCGACGACCGGTTGTATGCACTTCGCAGTGGAACGCAGAGCTGGGTGACGACAAACAACACGGAGATTGCCGACGACCTAATGGTGCTGCGACTAGGTGTAAACCAGCGACTTCAAACGAAACGCGGTTTGCCAGGGCAAGAGCGAGTTGTCGATTGGATGACGCTCGACATCGAAGGTGCATTGTTCCCCAAAGGCGACCGGGACAATTTTGGCGAGGACCTCGGACTGCTTAGATTCGACTATCGTTGGCACATTGGCGACCGGTTTACGGTTCTGAGCGATGGCCACATCGACGTGTTCGGCGATGGCCTGCGAATGTTCACTATCGGCGGTAAATTGAGTCGTCCCGAACAAGGTAACGTTTATGTTGGCTTCCGCTCCATTGAAGGCCCCATCAGTAGTAACGTCGTACTATTATCGTTCAGCTACAGAGCTAACGAGAAGTGGATATTCTCGGCGGGAGCGTCCGTCGACTTTGGGCCGACGGGCAATATCGGGCAAACCGCCTCCGTCACTCGCATCGGCGAATCGACCTTTATGCGACTGGGCGTCAACTTCGACGAGAGCCGAGATAGCGTCGGTATGATCTTCCAAATCGAGCCGCGATTCCTGGCCAAGAAACTCGGACGCGTCGGCGGAGTAGTCATACCACCTGCGGGCTACTACGGCCTTCAATAGAGACGTTTTTCTGCCTCAAGTCTCTGCCTCAAGTCTCTACCGCAGCCACCGACCTTTTTACTTCGAACACGCAAGCCAGCGAGGTTGTCAGCTTGTGCAGCTCGCGAGAGCTTGAGGTCAGTGACTATGCGGGGCCCACTCAATCGCGGTAAAGGCTTGCTGAATCGAAGGAAATTCACGCAACGTCGGCATTTCGACCTCGCGAATAAGCTAACAAATTGAGGCCAAACTGAATTGGAACGAGGAACGTGTTGTCGCGTGGTTCAATTCGCCGACGGAATTCGCTAATATAACTTACTTGGAAACACCCGATTTTCTTTCTGCTTGGAATGACCAGATATCATGAGCGAAGCAAAAGTACGTGGCATCGTGCACTTGATCGAAGAAACGAAAACCTACGGACAAAAAGGGTTCCGTAAGCGATTGGTCGTCTTGGAACAAGAGGACGATCGCTTCACAAACTACGTGCCGGTGGAATTCACTCGCGACGAATGCGATGCGGTGGATGACCTAAGTGTCGGCGACGACGTCGAAGTCAATTATCGACTCAGCGGTCGTCGCTGGCAAAAAGATCCCAGCAGCGAAGTCAAATTCTTCGTAAATGTCGAGGCCACTAGCTTCAAAGTTATTGGTGGTAGTGGTGGTGGCGGAGGCGGAACTTCGTTCGAAGACGCCAATGACGCATTCGCGGAAGCGGCATCCGACGAAGACGACATCCCGTTCTAAATCGGAGCAGCGGAAGTTCGCGATAACGCGAACCGGATCAGGCGTCGCTCAATACCTCGATTGTATCGAGGTATTTTACGTTCGCGCAGCCGTCCAATTCAGTGACGTGACACTCCGAATAATCGCGAATATAGAAACGAGTTGGACCGCCGTCTTGTGACGAAAGCGGCGTTCCCGCAACTTCGTAGATGATCAAACCTCGACCGCGAACAGGACCCAACGGAATCACAGATTCGTAACCATCGGCGGATCCGATCAATTTCAATCGAGTTGCCGCCGCGGAAAGTTGAGCTTGGGCAAGCAAAGCGTCTAACTCGACCGCGCGGCCCAAACGCCTCGCATCGATCAGCGACATATCCTCCACTTGATAAGCCGGAGCGACTCGGCGAAAGTCCTCCAACGTTAGTTCCAGAGGTTGGCCGACGAGTCCGATGATTTTTAAAAGCGTCGCCATAGACGATATTGTAGCATCTAGCTGATCCTGCGGAAAACAGTCGCAAGAACTATGCGCCAAAGAAGTCGTTAATGTCGTCAGCCATCCAGTGAGTGGTCAGCACCCCTGCAAGCAACTCACTATCTGCGTCCTCCGCCAAACTGTCTTGGCAATCAAGGCAATCTTCGTCGTCTCGCCTGCCGCTCAACAGGTCCAATATCGGCAGCTCCGTTTC
>JBLHLE010000495.1:0-5979 GCA_047620805.1 Pirellulaceae bacterium | reverse complement strand
AGAAAGTTGAACAGCCAATTACCGATCCGCTTGAAGAAGTGATCGATAGCATCGACGAAGTCGACCTGGTTTACTCGACGACCACAACGGGCCTCTCGACGATATATATTGACGCAGAAGAGACAGTCGCGGGTGAAAAAATCGACAATGTCTGGGACAAAGTTCGCGCTCGCGTAAAACGCGTGCAAATGCCGGAAGCAAATATCCAACCGGATGTTAACGACGAATTTGGTGCCACGTAACGATGTCGACGCTCGGCTACGGTGACATAGCGTCCAGAACTCCGCTTGCTCAAACTGCTGCCTGGATGCAGGCGGTGGCTGGGCAGTTCTATTTCGCCGTATTGATCTCTTACCTGGTGTCGGCGATGCCAGCGTCAGTACCCACAGAAAGAGGCGATTAGCAGCATGCGAGGCCAGGGAATCGCGGAATCGCGAAGTCTGTGCGTACGACGCTTCGCTCCGAGTTCGTGGCTTTTACTCCCTATACGAACAGCTCTTCTCGCAAACCGAGTCGAATTACGGTCAGACTAATGGGCTGCACTTGCCCGAGATGCGTTGGTTGTTTCGGAATGTTGCGACTTAAACAAAGCAAAAGCGGCGCAGGTTGTACAACCAGCGCCGCCTTGATTATCGTTGAATCGCCAGAAACCTCGGGCAATTACTGATTTTCAGGTTCTTCGAGGCGGATCAGGGACCGCTGTTCCGTTCGCTCCGCATCGAAATGCACGAGCAAAGTTAACGCACTCTGCGTCAGGTTATAGAGCCCGCATTCGGCAACGGGAAACTCTTTGTTATCGGGACGAAACGCAGCGCGTTGTGTTTCGCGATCGACTGCGCCGACCACAGCTGTGACTTGATCGGTGAGCTTGTCGTGTAGGTTTCCGCGAAGCACGCCTTCTTTATTGACTGCCAATTGCAGGATCTTGTCACTGGTCTCTTGGCCTTCACTAACGATAGCGAACACGCCTAGCGGCAACCACTCTTCGTTCTCGGTTTTCGCGCCTGCGTCGGCGATGTCGGCAGCTTGCTCGGCATACTGCTCGGCAGTAGCGAGCACTTCTTCGCCTGCGTAGACCATGCCGTCGTCGTAGGTAATCGAATCACCGTAGTCGTAGGAAACAGGTTCGCCGGAACAGCCGCAGTAGTCGTTGGCGGAATCCCAATACGCTCCGTTCCACCACGCATTGGTCAGCACGCCAGCTGCAAACCAAGCACCGGGATAACGGGCATACCAGCGGGGAGTGTAGTAGAGGCCGTAGCCGTTAAATCCTCTGCGGACAGCGACGACTTGACGGTCGCTAATCCGAGCGCCGTTGTAAGTCTCGATTGCTCGGCCACTTGCCACCACATTTCCTGCCGGATCGCGGATCGCTCGGACAGCGCTTTTGCTGGTGTAAACATTGCGACCATCGGTAGCTATTGTTCCGCCTGCAACGCCGGCACGAGTGTTACCGTATCGGTCTTGTACTACTCCGCCCGCACCACCACGAACAACTGTGTTTTGCCCGTCAGTTGCTGCTCGGATACCTCGACCACCAACAGCCGTCTCGCCATTGGCTGTTTGGATACCGGTTCGGCTGCCAGCCGCGATGGCACTATTCGTTCCATCGGTAGCGCCGACGGCACCGCGTCCTTTGGCGTAAGTTTGACCGTTGGCACCTTGCACAACAACGCCAGCTCCAGCGCCGCCAACTGTAGTTCCGCCGGGTGTCGTGGTACTTCCAGAACCTCGACCTACGGTAACTGATCCGCCGCCTGGTGTTTCGTATGTTCGACTTCCGGTACCCGTAGCTCCCGAAACGCTCGGTCGGCTCGACTGTCCAGTCGGCAGATTAAGAAAATTGCTCAGTTCGTTGGAGGATGGTCGCTGATACGATCGAGAGCCTTGCATCGAGCCAATGCTGTTTTGTGGATTTTGGATCCGACTTCCAGCACCGTCTCGAATCTGACTGGAAGCGTTGCCGGAAAGATTCGACGGCAACCGATTCTGCAGCGACGACCCCGACGGTCGCGTAACAGGTGATCTATTGAGCGTTGCAGGGCTTGGTCGATTCACCGCAGGGCTCGGTCGATTCATCGATGGGCTTGGGCGATTCACCGCAGGACTTGGTCGATTCACCGCAGGACTTGGTCGACTCATCGATGGGCTGCGATTGATCGATGGACTAGGCCGGGAGGGCATCGAGCGAGACGGCATGGAACGGCCGCCACCGCCGCCACCACCAACTCCGCGAGCCTGTGCTATTTCGTCTAGTGACATCGCCAAACAAAAACTTAATGCTATGCAAATACATCGTTTCATGGACTTAATCTCTAAATGGGGAGGAGCGTTATTCAGCGGTACTACGAGTCACGATTACTTCGTCGATGTTTGGAGTAAACTCGCCGTTTACTTCCCGTCCAATCGACTGCCAACCATACGAGCCGTCGCTAATGTAACGGAACATGTTGACCGACGAAGCCGTACTGCCGTCGGCCAAGTTGTGAGCCGCCTTCACAACCCAGCGATTTTCTCCTTTGCGAGTCCAAAGGCCTTGCCCGAATCCTCCGTCAGAATCGAAGACCCACGACCGAATTGTCTCGTTGACAGGATCCCAACCAATAATTTGAGTTCCCTCCATGTGCACTTGACCACCTACGACGACGCGAAACGATTGCGTCAGAAAGTTGCGATTCTTCGTCCACTTGCAATTGGTTTCGATAGTCGATTCTTCGCTGGCATCCGTCCACTCGCCGACTAACCATTCCAATTCGCGAAGACTTTCATACTTGCTGGCGGAGGCGGGCGATGCGGTCACCGAAATTGCGTTTTCGCGAACGCTATCTACTTTCCAATTACCCTTCTCTTTGACGTGAATAGCGGTGTATCCACTTTCACTTGCGCCTTCCGTATCCACCAGCTGCGCAGTGCCATCTTCAACCGCTACGTTTTCCGCGATAAATCGAATCGAGTCCACCATTACGTTCAACCGCGGCCGATCTGCGGCAGCGAAGATCTCGTTGAAGTGATCGCGAAGTGCAACCGAACCCGTGATCCGGTCACCAGAATCCTGCTCGACCCAAACGCCGTTGGATGACCAGTGAGCGGCGACAGCTGTTGCGTCTCCCTTGTTGTAGGCTGCGACATACGAGTGAATCGTATCGACTAAAGCTTGCCGGTCATTTGCTTGCGGATCTGCCGCTGCCGGCTTTTTAGCTGGCACTCTCTTTTTGGCGGCCCTGACCTTGCTTGAACCGCTCGACGCCGGACTATCGCCATTTTTGTGATCTGTAGACTTCTTAGACCCCTTGTCCTTAGACCCCTTGTCCTTAGACCCCTTGTCCTTCTTCGCCTCGACATTGAGTTTGCCAGCTTCTGCTGACGCGGAGTCAATCTGATCAGCGGTGTCGGTTTTATTTTCGTCGCCCATTGCGATAAGGGGCAGAATCAGCGCTACCCCAAAAATAAGATTTCGAAGCATTTCTCGTCTCCGTTTCATCGAGCTAAATCCGCCCGAATCGTTGTGAAATTCACGTCTAGGTGCTTAAATGACTCTGTCTGGAATCCAATCGATTCACTCTAGAATTCGATGTTGTATCGAGCGGTCATGTAGCGTCGAATATCCGCGCTGGCCTCTTGAATGTGCTGCATGACGATGTTGGCATCCATACTGCCTTTGATACGTTCTTGAGTTCTAACGCCGGCCTGAATCTGCCCTTTACGATTGCGGTTTGGCGTTGCACTCCAGCCATTCCAGCTGTACGCGCCACCGTACCAAGTCACACCCACGGGACGCGACCAAGTCTGCACGTCGTATTGCTCGGGCACTTCCTGTTGACGAATCCGACTCTGGGCTGCCGCATTCGTTACAGACGAGCTCCCTTGGAGAAGCGATTCGGAAACGAACTTTCCGTAGTTGAGCAAATCCTCGTCGACGTTGAGGATCGGTAGTCGGTCGATCTGCCGTGCATACTTTGTAAACCAGACGCTCATCTGTCCCATTGTTTGACGGTTCTTTTTGTCTTGATTGAGATCATCGATTAGAGACTGTACCGACTTAAAGTAAGCCTGAGAGGACAGACCCGCGAGCTTCTCTTTGCTGGCTGGATCGTTCACATCGACGCTTGCTGCCGCGTCTTGGAGCGACGGAGGCACGTCCAGCAAACTCAAGATGCGACGCATTCCGCTTTGTTGAAGTGCACCTGTCAGCTGAATCGACTTGCCACTAACGCTAACTTGCCAGTCAGTGAACTCGTAGATTAGGACGCCGTGGTCAGCCAAGACTTTCAGCAGAATTGGTTTCGCCAAATCGCCAATGACGGTGATGTCCTTGTCGAAGTCGATTTTGATCGCACCAATGCGGCTTTCGTTTACGCCGATGCCAAGTGAGACTCCATGAATGCTGGCGAGTGCTTCACTCAATTCGTCGATGTCGACGTTCTTATCTTTGAGCAGCGGGGATTTCCCGAGCTTCTCCTTTACTTGTGAAATCGAAACCGCGTGGCTCAAGTCCATGGCCATAATGATTTGAGCATTGCGTTCGGCGAAAAGCTTCTGACCGTCCAAATACGGACTGAGTCCTTGCAACGAATTGGAATAGATGCGGTTGATCCAGTTAGCGACATCTTGCCTCTTCGCCGGGGCGCCAACGCCAGCAATGCGAGGACCGAATTTCACAGCGTACATATCGCCTGGCAGGATAGCGACCTCCCGGTCACTTATTCTGTCGGTTGTACCTTGATATCGCGCGGCGATCTTGGCAATGTTAGGTTCGTAGTTGAGATCCATCAAAGACACTTCCCAGTCGGTATCCAGGGTGCCGTAGTCGAGTTTGGCAGCCTTAACGAAGACGGACGCCTGCGGAGGTACACCCGCTACTCCAGCGCTAAACGCATTCTCGTGCTTCGTCCGCCAGCCTTCTTTTTTCCCCAGCGGGCTGTCGTGAAGCTTTTCGACATCGATCAAGATGAGCGTGTTCGCTCCATCGGGGACTCGACTGAGCAAGTTGTCGAACTTCTGTGCATTCGCTACAGACGCGACCAGCGCGACAGCAACTCCAAAGCACATCATCAGCGGATTACGAAACATCGTTGCGGACCTCACAGAAATAAACGGGCACCCTCAGGTGTATAGAATTCCGATAACTCTCTCCTACAGGGAATCTAAGGCATCGGAAAATGAAGCGCGATTCCTAGTAGTTAGGCGAGTCATCGCGGCATCTTGCCAGAAAACGACAGGTCTAATAGTCTCGCCCACAATTGCAGTTTCGTCAACAAATCAAACGGTAATTATTGCCCAATTCGATTCGCCAGAGTTTTGCAACTGGTCGTAAGCGGTCAAAATACTCTCATCTGACCGACGTTTGTTCGCCCACACGAGCGTATCGTCACTATTAGTGGAATACGACGGGAGATCATCAGGCGCGTCAGAGCTTTATCCCGAACAACTGCTCCACAACCTGATATCGCACTTTCCACCGCGCTACTATTTTCTTGCGAACCATTCGAATTGGTGCGAGTTCATGCGAACCATTCGTGTAGGTGCGATTTTAATTATTTGGTTGTTGGCATTTTAAGAGGAACCGCATCGCGCTCGTCAACACATCACGCAACATGGATCTGTCGAGCGGGCGTTGAGTGGCCACTCTAATCAAAAGGCTGAACCGCCCATTCGCTTGGGCACACTAGATCCGTACTTACCGAAAAAAGAGTGAGCTGTTCTCTTCAATGCAACGCCCACTATTTTCCGCGAGCAGCAGTCGGCAGCGAAATCGCCACAATCGTCACGAACAGCCCACCGATCACAGAAACGAACAGCCCAGCTAAAATGTGAACGGGAAGACCTTGGTGCCAATCCGATAGTGATACTTATGTTGGTTCTATCGGTTTGTTGATGCTGAGGTAATGGTATGTTTCGTTTCCGAGCGTTTAAGCGCCCTCTTGTCTTGGCTTCCCTCGGCGTTTGGGCTTGTTGATTTAATCGCCGAGAAGCCAAAAA
>JBLHLE010000494.1:0-5979 GCA_047620805.1 Pirellulaceae bacterium | reverse complement strand
AGTAGTGCATCGATTTCACTCCAGAACTCCGCGAGCGGATCCTGTCGTGTGCGGTACGAACGCTCCGCGCCTTCGAGCTGGCTTGGCAACTGGTCCGCGTCGCGATACTTCCGGACAGTCCTTTCACTCATCTTCAACCTCCTTGAAATGGATGCCACCGATTCGTCTTGGTGGAGTAACAGAAATACCTTGCTCGCCCGAACGTCCGTGATCATCGCAAACCTCCTTTGCACTTATTTCAGTTGCAAAGAAGTTGCCAGTTCATCGCCGCGGCGCGAATAACAATTCGCATAATCTTGATGACAGCATCGCTAGCAATGGCCCCGCGTCTGGTTTAATTGACGCTCGAAAGTGACTTGTACCATCTCCACGATCATCGTCTCCACGATCATCGTCTCGACGATGATTGGGCAGCTGACGACTACAAGTCGGAGCTACGAGAACTGTCTTGTGACGCGACATAAACTACGTGAAGAGAATCCCCATGCCATTCCGCATCGTTTTTACATTGCTTGTCAGCCTACTTACCTCACTTACGTTTGCTGGACAAATCCTTTCGGCCGACCGCCCCAACTTGATTGTCATCTTTACAGACGACCACGGGTGTTCGGACCTCGCCTGTCAGGGCATTCGGAACGACTTGAAGACGCCGCATATCGATGCGCTAGCAGCGGGCGGTGTGCGTATGACGTCGGGTTATACTTCGGCTCCGCAGTGCGTGCCTTCTCGAGCTGGTTTGCTCAGTGGCCGGTACCAGAACCGTATCGGAGTGGAAAGCAACGGACAACCTCTCGACGGACTCAACGCGGAACAGACCATTGCCGAGCGCCTCAAGAAAGTGCGTTACGCTACTGGCATGACGAGAAAGTGGCATGACGGGAAAGTGGCATGACGGGAAAGTGGCATGACGGGAAAGTGGCATGACGGGAAAGTGGCATGACGGGAAAGTGGCATGACGAGAAAGTGGCATGACGAGAAAGTGGCATGACGAGAAAGTGGCATCTCGGTCCCAAATCTTATCCAACTCGGCGGGCAAGACGCTCTACAAGTGGTCGTTCGAGCAGAAGTAAATGTTTGAAGCGTAGCCCGGATTATTCGTAACCCGACGCGTAAGCGAGGAAATCCGGCGAGTTTCCTCGCTTACGCGTCGGGTTACTATTGCGCCGTGTTTTGGGAAAGTTGGCGACAAACTCATGTCCACAAACGACTTGCAATGAGCTAAGTTCTACTCATGAATAATCCGGCCTAGCGTACGATTTCATCCCAAGCGGAACGCCAGATCGACATTTGCGGGAACAACACGGTCGCTTGCTTAACAGCCACGTTGGTCGAGGCGGAAATACGATTGGCGGCTACCGCCTCTGCGACGTCGATGTGTCCTAGCAGCATTTGAGCGAAGTGATTCGGACTGCATTGCAGATAGTTGCGCCCCATCTTGTTAGATGTACACGTAATGCTGTTCTCCGTCGTTGTAATCCGCAACTTATCTTCGCCCATCAACAGTCCGAGATCGTAGTTGATGTCAGCCTGCACGGCTCGTTGGTGGATGAACGGTTTTATCCGTTGCATGTATTCGAATGGCTCGAACAGCTTTGCCAAAGTCACTTGGCCCTCATCAACTTCATGAACCGAGTGATTTCCGTTCGCTGCGACTAGCAATTGGTGAACGCGAGAACCGGTCGGTGCCTCCATCTGCAAGTTATTTGCTCCTCGTTCAATGGCGTCCCTGCACGCGCGTCCCAGCAGTTCAAGCGCGACTTCGTCCTCGTGTCCTGGTGAGGAAACAAGTTCAATAATGCGATCATCCTTGACGACGGCGTAACCGACGATCGGATCTAGCTGACCTTCCAATTCGAGTTTATCTGGACCTTTGATGGCGATGTAAATTCTGTCGTGTCCGGCAGTACTTATCAGCCACCTCCAGTGGGCTTCATTGCGAATTGTTAACCCGAGATGGCAATGCATGTGGTCGTACAGTCTGAGCAATGCTGCCTCTTCGATGTGCCGCCACAATCGCACTGTCATTGCTGCGGACGCCGTCGATTGGGCGTTGACGACAGGTAGTACATTCTCTTCGCGACCATCGCGCAGCATTGCCAAATGTGACAGGACGTCTCTGGCGCGAGCTCTGGTGTAACTGTATCGTCCATAAGCCGCCCAACCTGCGCGCATCAGAGGTTTGGGATTGCCAGTTCGCATCAACGCGAAGATGGCTCCCTCCTGACGAGCTTGAATTTCAGCAGCGTTTAGTAACGCCGCTTTAATGCCTTTCCCCTTGAATTCGGGAAGAACGCAGAGGTCGTGGAACACCGCTATCGGCAAGCTTTCTGCCAAGCAATTAGCAGTCGATTTCGCGACCAAAAGATGACCGACAACTTGCTTGCCGTAACGCGCAACCAATCGATCCGCAGGTTCGTAAAGAGGATAGTCGAGCTGCGCTTGAAACTGCGGTTGCGTCGGCCCTCCCAGAACACTCTGCAGAAGCTGATGAATCAGCAAGTGATCACCAGTTGATGCTTGATCGATCGTTAAACCTGTGTGAGCCGGAAAAGATACGGATGTGAAGCAAGCCGGAACGACCAGCATGTCGTTCTGAGCGGAAACCGACTTTGTCGATTTATTGGCACCCCGCGCTGATGACTCAGCACCGGCAACCTTCGCTCGCGACGGAAGCGTGGAACTCATGCCGCGAATCCCTTCTGGAATAATTGATTCGATCCTTCGTTACCCCTTCTCTGTAATGCTTAAGTTAAGGTTCGAAATCAAAAAGTTCCAGTAGTAAAGGAAATAAAGTTTCTCGCGGATGTAAACAGAAGCTGTATTCGCGCGACTCCAAAATCGCTTTGAGTCGCATACTGCTGCCGATTTGCTGTCTGCGACGTTTCAATTTCGCGCACTCGTTTTGAAGCTCTGAGAAAAGCTGATCGTTCGCCGAATTGATGAAATCGTGACGACCCTTGCGCTGTCCCCGCGGCAACTCCATCGCGATCCACTTCCGCTTCTCCTCGATCAACTCAGACAACTCCGCACTTGTCGTTTTGACGTAGTCCTCCGGGTGAAATCGCAAAGCTCGAAGCTCGTGAATTGTTTGGCGATAGTCCGCCAAACTTGCCTCTGGCCCGTCAATCGGCAAGTGAAACGTAGCGCTAATTACCGCGTAATCGGGTGGTTCTACCCCCCAAAATCCCCGCATGATGCGATCCGTCAAACGGTCGTACTTAGCGCCCCCCACTCCATGGATGAACCAATCCCCCAAACATAACCGGGCGTACATTGTCGTGATCAGAGCTCGGGGACGTATCTTCGCACTTCGGCCCAAACTGCCTCCATTTCGGTCGCCGCCGAAACTGCCTATTTCGCGTCCTTGACGGTCTCGCTTGTCGCTCCACCCCACCCGATCGGTTAGTTCAAACCCGTCTTTGTCACTTCGAACAAAGAGTTTTTTTCGAATTGGTCGGTCACTTTTCCAGACCCAAAATGGCAGCTCATACCAATCGTCGATGCGTTCAAGAATCGGCACAGGATGAGTCGCGCTTCGCACGCGAAAAACTTTTCGGTATTTCAACAATTCGTCGTTATAGACCTCGTGGAACCGCCGATATTCCGAAACGACGCTAGCCGTGAACAAGCGAAATGCTTCGCCGTCGGCGACCGAGCTAAGCGGGACTTCCAATGTCTCGACGCCGTTCTGTGATTCGAATTGGTGGCGTGCTTCGGCGAAACATTGTCCCACGTTGTCGGACCGCTCCGCAGCCTGCAAGACCAGTGGCCAGAGCTCTTCAATCAACGGATTGGGAACCAATTGTTCGATGCTGGACTTCACCCGGGTGGCAAAAGTATCGAACTGTGATCGATCACTAATCACCCACTCCTCGTAGGGCGTGTCGGCTGCAGGTTTGCCGCTGTAATCGACAGAGTCCAGAAATGGCTGGGCTACGCTACCGGTGGGGACCCGTAACGAAGCGGAACTGACAGCATCGTTATCGACGATAAGGTTAATGGCAACTGCATTAACCTGCTCGGCCGCGCTAATTTGCTCGGCCGTTTGGGCGAGTGCAAAGTTCTTGAACCAAACGCCAGGATGGAACAATTGTGGTTGATGCCCTGTCAAAATGACTGGCGGGGACTGGATGACTGGCGGGGACTGGTCCGTCGAGCCGCCATTCGACAGACTAATTGGCCAAGAGATGTTTCTGTATTGGCTGGTGAAGTTCATTGCCGCAGCGATCAATTCGCGGCGAGCGAGCTGACGAAATTCGCTGGCGTCCAGATCGAGAATTGGGAGATTGTAGCCACGAATCAATTCGACGTTGCGACGAATCGCTTTGTTAATGAGAGGCGTCGGAGGCAAGATTGTCGCTGCGCCGTGTTCTCGAGGCGCGTTGACATTGTCGATCGACGTCATGACCGATTAGCGCATTCCGGATCAAGTACGGGACGAGATTTGCACTCCAAATCAGCTTTGACCATGCTGGCTTTAATCACCGAGTGATAGTATTCCAATCGTTTCGTACCATCGTCGAGTGCTGCTCCAAAAGACCTGTCGGCGTCGAGATAGATCAGCGGAACGGGCAGTTCGATTACATTCAGTCCGACGCGAGCTGCTTGAACCCACAGCTCCAGCGGCATAGCGTAGCCTTGCTCGGTCAACGTTAGTTTCTTGAGACTTTCAACGCTGTAGGACTTAAAGCCACAAAATGCATCGGTCAAATCGAGTCCCAGGCATTCATTCAGCTCAGCGGTAACGAGTTGGTTGATCCTTCGTCTTTGGGCAGGCGGTTCGCTATCGCCTGGATAGTGTTTAAGGTAGCGGCTCCCCGAAACGATATCGGCGTTTTCGTTGGCTTTGAAGAAGCGCGGAATACGCTGAGGTTCGTGTTGACCATCGCAATCGATGGTAACGATGAACTCGAATTTATTCTCGATTGCGTATTCGAAAGCGGAATGTAGAGCGGCTCCATAGCCGCGATTCTTGACGTGAGTTAGTGTAGCGATGTCCTGACGCTGGCTGAGGATATCGGCTGTTCCATCCGTAGAACCGTCGTCAATGACGAGAATATTCTCTGCGTATTTGGCGACTTCGTCTAGAACGCCATCGACGTAATCACGTTCATTAAAGACGGGTAAAGCGGTAAGGCACCGTTTGGACATAGGTCTATCCGATTTCTTCGAGCGCGATAGTTGGAATGTAAAAGGTCAAATCCGGCTCTGGGGTGTGTATGTGAGGGTCTGATTCTCAACCCACAACTCTGGATCGCTCAAAACCAACACAGTCACCATTCTAGGGGAGTGGCAACCGGCGTCAAAGTGCCTTTTGTGGTGCCAGAGCGTTTCCGAGCGGAAATTCGCGAGAAGTTAGCGGCGGAACCTGTTATTGTAAGAGGAGTCGTACTTCCGAGATACTTCCTTACATTCGTTTAGCGAGGTGCCTACGTGCTTCCCAGACAGTTAGCGGCTTCCCAGACAGTTAGCGGCTTCCCAGACCGGGAAGGGGCGACGTCAATTCCAATACCGTCAATATTAACTACCGTCAATATTAACTAACGCCAAGATTACAGCACGTTGTTTTCGGTAGCGTCGCTGGTTTTCGAAATTTCAGGACGTATGTCAAATGGCGGAATTCTTTCGTCGCTTGTTCGATTCCACGGGATATCCAACTCGCTGGGAAATCATATCCAATGATCCTCTTCTCGGTTGGATGCAGATCTTTTCTGAGATCGCGATTTGGATCGCTCTGGTAACCTTGCCGATATTTATCGTTTACTACATTTACCGTCAGCGCGGTGGATACGCACCTCGGCCACTGTGGTTATTCGTCGGCTGGCTGGCAATGTGCAGCGTTGTTTTCCTTTTGGAAGCGATGACGTTTTGGTGGCCAGTGTACCGGTTTGTTGCATTGTTCAAACTGGGAAGTGCGGCGGTATCCTGGGCGTTGATTATCGCTTTGGCGCCGATGTTCCCCCGACTCTTTCGGCTCCG
>JBLHLE010000493.1:0-6007 GCA_047620805.1 Pirellulaceae bacterium | reverse complement strand
AATGACGCCGAACCTTTTATCGAAGAAGACGAGGACGATTTCGACAAGTTGCTGAACCTCGACATCGATCAGCTTTCGCGGCAGTCACTCGCGCCTGCGCTGCAGCAAATAGTCTCTTCCGTCTCGCGTCAAGAAAGCACCGTTGCGCGCTCGCCGGCGGCCGTCTTTGTCATCACACAGGAAATGATTCGTCGCTCTGGCTACCGCAGTGTTCCGGAGCTGTTGCGAATGGCTCCGGGTGTCCAAGTCGCTCATATCGATGCCAACAAATGGGCGATCAGCATTCGCGGATTCAACAATCGATTTTCCAACAAATTGCTCGTACAGATCGATGGACGCAGCGTTTACACGCCACTTTATGGCGGTGTTTTCTGGGATGTTCAGGACCTGATGCTCGAGGACATAGAGCGCATCGAAGTGATCCGTGGACCCGGTGCAACGGTCTGGGGCTCTAATGCAGTCAATGGTGTGATCAACGTCATCACCAAAAGCAGCTACGACACCGTTGGCTTACTTTTCAACGGTGGCAGTGGCAAGGAACAGAACGGGTTTGTTAGTGGGCGCGCAGGAGGACGAGTGAGTTCGGACTTCCACTGGCGAGTCTACAGCAAGTACTTGGACCACGATGACTATTTCTCCCAGTCGGGAATTCAAGATGGATACCGGCAGTCTCGAGCGGGTTTTCGTGCGGAGTGGGACCCGACATGCTGTGACTCCGTTACGTTTCAGGGCGACATTTACGACGGTGCCTCAGGACAACAGATCGCGACTCCGACACCTACACTGCCGTTCTTCCAGGTTGCCAATAGCGCCGACGTTGTTCGAGGTGGAAATGCGCTCATCCGCTGGCGACATCAAATCGGCGACGAATCCGAAATTGCAATCCAAACGTACTTTGATCGAACGGAACGCGATTCTTTTACACGTTCCGAGGACCGCAATACATTCGACGTCGATTTCCAACACCGATTTCGGTTGAACGACTACCACCGCGTCATCTACGGCGCTGGCTACCGCACGAGTGAAGACCAGTTGGTAAACGATGGTTTTGTGATAGACATCATGCCCGCACAGCGCACTATAAATGTCGTCAGTTATTTTCTGCAGGACGAGATTGAGTTGGTAGACGACGAACTCTTCTTCACCGTCGGCTCAAAGTTTGAGCACAACAGCTTCACGAATTTTGAATTCCAGCCGAGCGGTCGAGTTGTCTGGAATCCCAATCAACGCGAAGCGTACTGGGCGGCAGTATCGCGAGCTGTGCGGAGTCCAACTCGAATCGACGACGACCTGTTCATCCGAACGATTGGCGGCCTCTCGGTCGTTGGAAACCGAAACTTCGAGTCCGAAGATTTGTTGGCTTACGAGGTCGGCTACAGAGCTCAACCTCACGAACAGCTCTCGTTCGACATTGCGGGTTTCTATCACCAATTGAATGACATCAGCGGAGCGGTCCCGATCAGCATGTCTCAGTTTCAGCTGACCAACGCGGGCGATGGCCACGCTTATGGTTTTGAACTTTCGGCAAACTATCAGATCAATCCCTGCTGGAAACTCTTCGGCAGTTACAGTTTTCAACGAATCGATATTCAGACAATGCCAAATGCAATACACGCTCAAAGTCCAGAGGGATCGACACCGCACAACCAATTCTATTTTTGGCTGTCGGGGCAACTTCGCGAAGACGTCGAACTCGACTTGATGCTGCGGTATGCAGACAGCTTGGAGTCAATGAACATTCCAAGCTATGTCGAACTGGACGCGAGAATCGGTTGGCAGGTAACTTGCGATTTGGAACTGGCCGTAATTGGCCGTAACTTGCTCGACAACCACCATCCGGAATTTGGGGACACTCCGTTTACCGGAAGTCAAAGTACGGAGGTCGAGCGAAGCGTTTTCGGAATGGCGACGTGGCGTTACTAGTCCCGCGATCGCAATTTGAATCAGGGCAAACGCAACAATACGGCAGAGTTGTTCGACATGTACAGTTTTAAAAGAACTCGAAATAAGTGGCGGGGAATCGGCCGCTTCATACTACTGACAGCCATCGCGCTGTCGGTGTGTGGGCTGATCTCGCGCGAAGTTCGATCGCAGTCGAGCAAAGAATACAATTTGAAATTGGCATTCCTATACAACTTCACGAAATACGTGGCCTATCCTGCCACAGCCTTCAAAACAGCGGACGCACCATTTGTGATAGGTATTGTTGGAACGGATCCGTTTGGAGCTAGTCTCGACCGGTTAGCAAAAAAGCGTACCGCACAACGGCGTTCGATTGAGGTAATGAGGCTAAGCAGTTCCGATGACTTTTCGGCCTGTCATGTTCTCTTTGTCTCAAGGAGTTTATCCAGTGCCAAAGTCGAGGAAATCATTTCGGCCAGTACCAACAAGCCAATATTGCTTGTTGGAGACGACGAAGGGTTTGCCCGTCGCGGCGGCGTAATGAATTTCTACCTGAAATCAAATGAGACGATTGGTATGGAAATCAACGCGACAGCGGCTAGAGAGAGACTACTAACAGTTAACGCAAAGCTGCTGAGCTTAGCACGTGTCGTTGAAAGTCAGTAGCAAGGGACAGGACAGAAACATGCAATCAAATCGCTCGTCCGCATCGAATCGATTCATCTTGGCTTTAGTGGGCATTGCCATCTTCGCCACGATCTTTGGCGGTGTCGGATTCGTCCGGCAAGCCTGGATGAACGAAATGGAAATTCGCCAAGCTGAATTAGTCGCGATCGGCTCAAGTATCGCCTTCAGCGCCCCTGCGGTGATTGAATTTCAACAAATGGATGCAGCGCAACTACTGCTCGATGAATTGGGCGAATTTCCACAGATTCTAGCCGCAACGCTGTTCGACATCACCGGAAAGTCGCTGGCGAATCATACAACTGCGACCGCAATGGAGCCCTTGGAAGTTCCGTCTAACTATGGCGCTCGCACCACAAAGAACGGGAATTGCGAAGTCGCCAGTCCCGTTCGATCGGGCACTGAAATCGTTGGCATCATCGTGTTACGAGGACAACAACCTTCATTCCTTTCCGTGCTGCAACAATTCAGTGTGCCGTTGCTTGGAATGGTATTGGTTTTGAGCTTAGGAGCGCTGACGGTCGGACAACAATTCCAGAACCGTATTATTGTCCAAAGCAGTGCGTTGGCCGAAACATTGCGGCGACTTGCCGACGAACCAGATACTTCACATCGAATTCTACTGAGCGACGACGACGAGTTCGCGGAAGTGTCTTATGAACTCAATCGCCTGCTGGAAAAACTCGACTACAGCAACCAAGACCCTCACGTCCGCTCCAACGCACCAGCGATGTTGGGAGTAATGTACCTGAGCAACGAGGGCATTATCGACTTCTGCGACATCGGAGCAACGGCGATTTTAGAACGATCAACTGCCAAAGTCGTCGGCCAACACGCGGCTGAATTTCTCAGCCAACTGGACGGGGAGATGATCGAGCGAATACTGCGGGACGTTGAGCGGACCGGACGAGCGTATTCCTTCCGCGCGTCGGTGGTAAGTACGATTGGCAGCACGACGCCTCTACACGTTTCGATCCGCAGCATCGCGGTGAAAGATCGCACGATGTTTCATCTGGCAATGACGAACTTGCATTCCGGAGTGGACTTCGATCCGAACTCATTACGCGTCCAACCCGAGATATTCCGCCGGGACGTCGCGTAGAATCTCTTCCGCACTGGTAACACCAGCAGCGACTTTTAGTAACGCGCCGCGACGGAATTCAATCATGCCAGCTTCGATGGCCGCCGCTTCGATCAGCTGTAGTTCCGCAGCTTGAGCTATCAGCTGGCGGATTTGCTTGTTCACTGTCATGACCTCGAACAAGCCCGACAAACCGCTGAATCCGTCGCCCTCTTTAACTGGTCCCGGACCAAAAATCTGCGCACCTTCGCCTTCACTCAACAGCGGCTGCACGGAGTCGAACGTATGTGGTGCGCGGGTGATGTCGTAGGGAACTCGCGTCGCAGGATCTAATTTCCGGATCAACCGTTGGGCGACGACGCCCAACAGACAACTCGATAAGAAAACTGGATTCACGCCGAAGGCTAACAGATTGTGAATGGCACCTGCGGCGACGGGAGCGTGAAGCGTAGCCATTACGAGATGACCGCTGTTGGCAGCCCGGATCGCCGTGACGGCGGTTTCCATATCTCGAATTTCACCCAACATCACGACATCGGGAGCTTGCCGCAAGATCGCTCGTAACAATTGTGGAAAGTCGACGCCAATAGTCGGGTTCACTTGTGACTGGCGTATCCCCTCCAAGCTGTACTCGATCGGATCCTCGAGAGTATTGAGTTTGCGGTGGCCATTGTTGAGGTACTGCAGAAACGCGTATAAGGTCGTCGTCTTTCCCGTTCCAGTCGGGCCCGTTACCAACATTAATCCGCCCGGACGTTTTAGCAGGGACTTGATCTTCGTCAATTGGGAACGCTCGAATCCCAGTTCCTCTAACTTCTGAAACTTGCGATCTCGATCCCACAGTCGAATCGTCATGTCTTCACCAAACAACGTGGCGATGCAGTTGATCCGCATGTCGACGCGTTTATCGTCGTACTGGTAAATCCAGCGACCGTCTAGCGGGCGACGATGTTCGGAGATATTCATCCCCGCCATGGCCTTCACAAAGCTGATAAGTTGCCGACCGTGGCGGCGATCGACATATGCAATGTGAACCACTCGACCATCGCAGCGCATCTGAACTGCCAGCGAATCCTCATTGCCGAGGAAGAAAAGGTCGCTCGCATGATGGCTCACCGCTTCTCGAATCAATCGCGCAAATAGGTCTTCAACCGGAAGTTCGGCAAGATCTGCGGAGTGAAATACCTGCTCTTGAACTACTGACATGGGCGAACTCCTAGCAGTGACATTCGTATGCTATGAGTTATCGGCACGACATATCGTTTGGTGTAAATTGATACCGATTCGTGCAGTTAGGCATGTCACAACGGTTACAAGAACTGGCAAGCGTTTCAACGGGACGCGCCGTCAAGAACCTTGAGATTTGACTCCGCAACTGGACATGCGTAGTATTGTGCAGCCCAAAAGAAGCGGCCCAGCAGGGCCCTGGAGAAGCGGCGGAGACCGACAGTTCGATCGAATTCGCCAGCCCCAAGTACTCCATGTTTCCGATTATGCGGGCACTTATCAATTTGCGTTATCTAACGAGCATCCTAGGGCAAGAGGCCCACAAACGCGACAAGATGGGGCGGATGCTTTTAATCATCGCGACGAAATTTTGTGTCGCAATTCGATTGATCATTGCAATGTGAATAGGCCGTGTGCGGTTGTTCAGATTACAACGGATATCGGCACAACTACGTCGAAAAAAATTTTTGACGACCTCCATTTCGTGGCCTATATTTTCTCGGCTGAAAGCTCGCTCTCAGTCATTCCCCAATACAACCCCTCACTACATTGTTGTCGCACCACTGCTCAACTCCTTGTTCTGCGAACTTGTTTGTTGCGACCACATTGACGATCGGCCCCGAGCCCGATGGAGCGAACATGCGAAATAGGATTCACGCACGACTGGTCTCTTTACCTTGTGCGATCAGCGCATTCACTGTTCTTTTGTTGTCATTGCAACTAACTGCATACGGTCAAACAGAACAGAGCACGGCAGCGAAACCGTCCAGCCAGATTCGCATTCAACCGGAAGCGACTCAAGACGAGTCCGGAATCAAGAAGGCTGTACTTGACGGTGAAAACCTGGAGCGGAAAAACCTCTGGGCCGACGCGATCATTCACTACGAAGAGGCACTTCGTTCCTACCCCAATCGTCGTGAAATCGACGATCGAATGACACGTGCCAAGATTCACTTCGACATCGAACGCCGCTACGGCGACTCATCGTTCCTCGAAACCGTCAACTCCATCGAAGAGAAAAAAGCGTTAGACTTGTATCGCGAGGTGCTGTTGAAAATCCAAACGCATCACGTCGACAGCCCTAACTGGAGTAGCTTGGTCCAGCGCGGCATG
>JBLHLE010000492.1:0-6021 GCA_047620805.1 Pirellulaceae bacterium | reverse complement strand
AGAGCTTTGGCGGTAGGTTATCGACACGAACTTGACTGGCACTTTCTTCGTAACCCGGCGAGCGATTCCTCATTTGCGTGCCAGCGGCAACGGCGCGATCGTTAACAATCTTTCCCTTTCGGTTCAAACCGGTGGAGCCAAAGGAGCCGGAGCGTACGCAGCGGCGAAAGGCGGCATCCAAGTAATGACTCGCACGCTCGCCCGCGAATTGGCCCCGGAAGTGCGAACGAATGCCGTCATGCCCGGCGTCATTGAAACGAGGCACCACGAAGAATTTAGCACACCGGAACGCATGGCGGAGTACCGCAGACAAACGCCGCTCGGGCGCAATGGTACGCCGGACGAAGTTGCCACAACAATCGCATTTCTTGCCAGTAACGACGCCAGTTTTCTCAACGGCTCGCTAGTCGACATCAACGGCGGGCGGTTCCTCAGATAAGTAGCTGGTAATGAACACGAGCACGACGCATAGTCGCCTTTTGCTCCGCAAAATTGCGTTCTGTATTCAGTTACCTCGCGTAAGAAGAACGCTATTCCGACGAAGCGCATTCCGCCACTACTGAAAACGGATTTCTAAAAACTGTCAGCTTCAGAGCGGAAGGCGACTATTTTTTGAACTCGCCGTGCTCATCTAAACCAGAAGACGGATCGATTCTCCAATACAGACTTAGTTTTTCAGCCGCGGTATTTGATTTCAGTCTATCGATCGCAGCTTCGTTTAGCGGCGTATTGTAGAGGCTTACCTGTCGTAGCTGCGGCAACTGAGCTAGTTGTTCGAGCGTCTCTTCCGTAACTCGCGAATTGTCGAGATTTAGATCTTCCAGATTTCGGAACGATGCCAAGTGCCGGAAACATTCGTCAGTGAGTTGCTTATTTGGCCTTGCGCTGCGGATGTTTATTTCGGTCAACCGAGGCAATTCCCGCAAGCTTACGTGTTCTAGTAGCTGTTTTTTGTTCGGGTAAACCACTACCTCATCTAGGACCGGAAGATCGATCAACGCTAGTCTGTGGATCTGTTGCTTCTCGTCTAACCGCAGACTGCCCAATAGCGGCAGATCCTGCAAGTGCAAAGTGCCGTAATTCGCCATCACCCTGAGCCCATTGAATTGCATGAGCCCACTCAGTTTCAGTAAACCAATATCACCCTTAATAATTTCCAATCGTCGAAGTCGTGGCAATTCATTCAAACACGCCAGAGGTTCGCCCTCGTCGCCAACCTCCCCAAGGGTAATCTCTTCCAAATACTTAAGCGTCTTCAAATGCCGCAAACCAACTGCACTGAAAACTCCGTCGGGAATATAGATCGACTTTAGTTTTGGAAATCCGTCCAACATTGCCAGCGACTCGTCGGCAACTCCGTTTCCCATGATGCGGAGCGTTTCCAGTTCCGGCAGGTTTCCGATCGCTTGGAACGCTTCTGGATCCGAAAACTGGATGGAATTGATAGACAGATGTCGCAACTTGGAAGCCTGGCCAATCAACCGAAAACTCGCTGCGCTATCGATCCCATTCAAAGTCAACTGCTCTACATTGGGCGAGCGGGATATTTTGAACTTCTCGATGTGGCCGAAAGAAACCGACGTCAACTTCGGCAAATTGTCCAGCAACACGTTGTCTACGCATCCACCCATCGCACAATCGTTAGACAATGACATCTCCGCTCACTACAATTGCGGCTAATACGGAAGCATCTTTCTCAATTCAAGACACCACGAGTTTTCGCGTTTGCAGCAAGTCCAGAAACGAAACCAATACAGGGAACGTCAAATGAAACGCGAGACTGGATTACTCTGGTTATTAAGTTTAACGATCGCATGTTGGATTTCGCCAACAGTTGCGGAAGATGCCGCACAAGTTATCGAGTCAACGAAAACTCGCCAGCAGATCGTGACGGAAGTCGAACGGATGTACGTTGAAGACGTTGCTTGGCGAAGCATTCCGTGGAAAACGTGTTTGCTAGATGGTATTCGCGAATCGCGGAAGCAGAACAAGCCCATACTCCTGTGGGTCTTTATCGATCGGCCGATCGACGATGAACGTTGCTGAGTGTTCGCTGGTGCTGCCCGTGAGGCGGTTTTCTCAAATCCAACAGTCGTCCGCCGCGTTAAAGACAACTTTATTCCAGTCGCCTTGAAGGCAGGCTTGGTCAACAATCCGCCAGCCGGAATTGAAGGAATGCTGTACCGGGAAATCGGTCGCTCCAAACCCGCACCGCAAGGAATTTGCGTTATCAATTCGGATGCCAAAGTGCTCGACTGGGTCCTGATGTTCGATGACGACAAAAGCGTTGGCAAGTTCTTCGACCATTGCTTGGAGCGTTATACTCAGTTCCCAGATGCGCAGAAGCCCGTCAAAGCTGAACGTTTCATGAGATTTCCAAGCCGCAAAATGCAGGACGTTGACGATCCCCAGCAAGCGTTTCAAATTCCTGAAGTTCATTCCAAAGACACGCGCTGCCCAGCCATGCCGGCCTTGCAGAAGGGAACACTCGTTGGGCGAGTAATCGGTCGAGTGCTCGACGAATCCGGAAAACTATTGACGGACGTCGTGCTCCAGGAAAACTATCTAGAAGCTCGCTTTGAAGTTCCAGTCGAGGCGCAGAAAACATTTACCAACGCGCTGTCCGCCGCCGGTGAAAAGCGTTTCCGGGTCTCCGACACATTCGCCTTATCGGTTGTGAGCCACGCCTTCCTCGGTCAACTCGACGTGAACCCACTCGGCGGCCGCCAGATCGGTGGCCAGATCGACGCCAAATCATGGACGTTCTGGGCCGAGCGCGTCAAAGCCTCAAGAGATGATCCCCAGGGCGTCGTCCGAGCACGCATCACGGGCCAGTCCGATGTAACCGGCAGCGCCGGTGAAAACGGAATCCGCTCGGATGGAAGAAGATGGACCCACAATGTCAAACTTCAGTGGGAAGGGTACGTCGACGTCCAAAACGGCCTGCTAACACACTTGGTGTTCGCTGCCAATGGACGCGAAAAACTTCAGTGGGGTAACCCCCAAAACAAGATCACGACCGCAAACGTCATCCGAAATCTTCCCGCAGGTCGAACGCTGAACGTCGACGGCAGCGTTCGCTATGGCCTGGCCGCCGTCCCCTGTTCCGCGGCTGAAATCAGTGACAAACCAGCTCGAGTCGGCGGAAACCGGAATGAACGCGCTCAAGTCATTCGCCAAAAAATCGATCGGTTTCAGCGGGGAGTAAAAGCCTGGCAGCAAGCCGGTACAAGTCCAGTTCCTCTTGGCCGGATCATGCAGCAGTTCGAGCCACTGATGAAGGCCGGCAAAATCGATGACGCCGAGGCGCTACTCGACAAAGCACTCAAAATGATCGACGACAAGGACGGTATAAAAAACGGCGACGGCATAAAAAACGGCGACATCAAAGCTGCCCCGAAAAAGTGACAAAGTTCTATACAGACAAAGTTCTATACAATGGTCAGCCACCAATTATTTAGGCTGTGCCAATATTTGGTCCCACTCGCATCAAACACTAAAAGGTCGACAATTCAAAATGCTTCGCCACACCTTACTCATAGGCTTGTTGCTAGTCTCATCCCTCGCGGCGGCCGACCAACGCCCGAATATTGTCTGGATCATTCCCGACGATATGTCTGCTAACTTCGCTTGTTACGGAGAAACTGCGATACAGACGCCGAACGTGGATCGGCTCGCCGCTCGCGGAGTGAAATTCACGCACGCTTACGTTACCGCTCCGGTCTGCTCTACTTGTCGCTCCGCGTTTATCACGGGGATGTACCAGACGAGCATTGCCGCCCACCATCACCGCAGCGGGCGGGGAGTTGAAAAAATTCGACTCCCTGAAAACATCAAGCTGGTACCAAAGCTGTTCCAAGACGCTGGCTATCACACGTCGATCACTGGCTGGCCAATGAATCGAAAGCTTGGAAAAACGGATTACAACTTCGAGTGGGACAACTCAGTCTACGACGGAAATGACTGGGCGAAGCGAAAAGCAGGACAACCGTTCTTCGCGCAAATCCAAACGCAGGGTGGCAAATTGCGAGGGAAAGATACCGGTGGCTGGGAGAAGATCGCGAGTGCTGCGGAGACCAAACTTGGCAGTCGCACAGCGACCGATGTCGTAAAACTTGCACCGTATTATCCCAAGCACCCCGACATCGTACGGGACTGGGCGGCGTACCTCGATTCGGTTCGAATGACCGATGTGATGGTCGGCGAGGTTCTTGCGCGACTTGAAGAACAAGGCATCCTCGACAACACGATCGTCCTGTTCATGACTGACCACGGGATTAGCCACGCGCGCGGCAAACAGTTTATGTATGACGAGGGACTGCACGTCCCACTGGTTATCGCCGGCCCGACGATCAAAGCCGGGACTGTTCGAGATGACGTAGTTGAGCATATCGACATCGCGGCCCTGTCGTTGGCCGCAGCGGGAATCACCATTCCAAAGTACATGCAGGCCAGGAATATCATCGCTCCGGACTACACCCCCCGCGACGCCGTC
Source organism: Pirellulaceae bacterium (assembly GCA_047620805.1). GTDB lineage: Bacteria > Planctomycetota > Planctomycetia > Pirellulales > Pirellulaceae > JBLHLE01. The sequence continues at coordinate 1,526 of JBLHLE010000492.1, read as the reverse complement.
TTTGCCGCTCGCGATCGCTGCGACGAAACCGTCGATCATATGCGATCCGTGAGAACTATGAACTTCAAATACATCCGCAACTTTCTGCCAAACCGCCCTTACCTGCAACCCTGTGCATACAAAGACGCCAAATCAATTTTGATCGCCCTGCGGGATTGGCAGCAAGCTGGAAAGCTGGACGAGGTTCAAGAATTGTTGTTCCGCGAAATCCGCCCAGCAGAAGAACTTTACGACGTTAACAACGACCCTCACGAGATAAACAACTTGGCCGACGATCCCGCATTCGCCAGCAAGTTGATAGAGCTGCGCGGTCGCCTCGACGTCTGGATGGTTGCATCGAACGACCAAGGGCGCGAGCCCGAGTCAGCTAAAATGTACAACAGCGACATGAACGTCTACACCAAACGACTTAGCGGACCACGATTCGATCCCGCGCATCTAAAAGTCGTTGAAGACAACATCGCTCTCATGAAGAAGTGGGCCGCCGCTGGAAAGTAACGTAGCCGCAAAGTGCACGCGCTCCCCAGTATCAACCCCAGCCTTTTGTAGCTGTCACTTTTGAATGCTTGCACTTTTGATTTTATGGAGTCTGACGCTAGAATGCTTCACGTTGTCATGTTACTTGCTCTTCACGGTTAACGGATGAATGTGATGAAGTTTTTAGATCAGGCCTTCGAACGCTTTGCTAAAAAGAAACCGATCAGCGTCATGGCTCGTGCGATTGTTGAGAACGTGCTTGCATCGCAGCGACTCGACGCGATCTTCGCAACCCACGCCAGCCAGCAGTATTCCAGCGAACTGATGTTCTCCACCGTGGCCGACTTGATGGGGCAGGTCGTGCTGCAGATTCATCCCACCGTCAATGCGGCTTTTGTCGAACGTCGTGAAGAGATCGGCGTCACCGTCAAAGCGGTTTATGACAAACTCAAAGGGATCGAACTAAACGTTTCGCGAGCATTGGTGCGGCAAACCGCCAGTCGCATGCAGGCGATTATTAAACAGACCGATGGCCAGAGAGAACCAGTGCTGGCGGGCTATCACACCAAAATCGTCGATGGCAATCACCTGCGACGCTCCGATCGTCGCATTGGCGAACTGCGGGATTTGAATATTGCTCCGCTGCCGGGTAAATCGCTGGTCATTTACGATCCGCAATACGATCTGGCAATTGATGTGCTGCCCTGCGAAGACGGGCACGCCCAGGAGCGATCGCTGTTGCCGCAGTTGCTTGAGACGGTCGAGAAGCGGGATTTGTGGATCGCCGACCGTAACTTCTGCACCGTTGATTTCCTCGCAGGCATCGCCAAGCGGGGCGCTTTCTTTGTGATTCGCCAGCATGGCGGACTGCCGTTTGAACTTCAGGGCAGACGCAAGTTCGTGGGGCAAAGCGACACCGGCAAAGGTAGCTGTCAATTTTCGATTGCTATTTCAGATTTTTGAGAATTCTGTTAGTCGATAGGAATGTCAGTCGAGAATCAATCAATAACCGATGTACGTGATGAAACGATCCGGCAACAGGCTGAGGT
>JBLHLE010000491.1:0-6028 GCA_047620805.1 Pirellulaceae bacterium | reverse complement strand
CTGCGAAGACGGGCACGCCCAGGAGCGATCGCTGTTGCCGCAGTTGCTTGAGACGGTCGAGAAGCGGGATTTGTGGATCGCCGACCGTAACTTCTGCACCGTTGATTTCCTCGCAGGTATCGCCAAGCGGGGCGCTTTCTTTGTGATTCGCCAGCATGGCGGACTGCCGTTTGAACTTCAGGGCAGACGCAAGTTCGTGGGGCAAAGCGACACCGGCAAAGTTTATGATCAAGCGATGCAGGTCACCGATCAAGCGGGGCAGACTCGGAACTACCGACGCATTACCGTCGTGCTCAAAGAGTCGACTCGCGACGGCGATCAGGAAATTCACATCGTGACGAACCTGCCCGTACGAGTCGGAGCGATTCGCATTGCCGACATTTACGCAGGGCGATGGACGATCGAAACGGCGTTTCAGAAAATGGCGGAAAGTCTGGAAGGCGAGATCAAGACGCTGGGCTATCCGAAGGCGGCGCTGTTTGGTTTTTGCATGGCGTTGGTGTGTTACAACGTGCTGTCGGTGGTTCGCGGCGCGGCGGCGAGCGTGCATGGTCGCGAAGCGGCCGATCAGCTTTCGAGTTATTACATGTGCCATGAAGTTGCCTCGACGGCCGAAGGGATGTCAGTCATTCTGACGGCGGACTATTGGTTGGCGAAGTACAGCAGCCTGACGCCAAGCCAGATGGCGGCGGAACTGCGCCGATTGGCGAGGCAGATCGATCTCAGAAAATATCAAAAGGGGAAGTGGAAACCCAAACCCAAGAAAAAGAAGATGAACAAGAAAAATCGCGGCCACAAATCAACGTATCGCATACTCGAACAAGCAAAGAAAAGAGCGACTCTCAAATCGTAAAGTGACAGCTACAAAAGGCTGGTATCAACCCCTAACAAACGTGCCGCATCAAAACACGAGTTACCTCTCCACTCGGTTTTTCTGAAATTGGGCGGCGGGTGGGGTCTGAGAAGTGCAAAACAGCGTCGACCCAGAGAATCCGTTCAGTGCGAACTTGAAAGACAACAGGTCGTCTGGTCAAAAACAAGTCAGCCCGACTGACTTTTATCCGTTCGACTTTCTGACCTGACAACCACCGAATTGGTTGTTAATCGCTTGCCGGAATCAGGAGGCACTGCAGCTTCGTAAGATACTATCATTCGCTACCCTAACCGTTTTATCGCGGCACACCCTGCCCCACCCTGCCCCGTTTTTGATTGAGACGTGCTGCACAACTCGTGCTATGCGTGTTTCTTAGGCAAATGCCTTGGGATTGGAAACGAGCTGCCCCACATCCATCGCTCTGTCCGCCTCGCCTTGGGGGCAAATCAACCAGGACTCATCGATCTCCCTCTCTGCGAATCTCTGCCTCTCTGCGACCTCTGCGTTTTAACCTCACCGACTCTGCGTTTAACCTCACTGAACCTCACACGCGCGCCGCCTCAAAGAACCGCTAGCCGCTAGCACGCAATTCCACCTCTTCGAAAACATTTCTTAAGGTTCCCTTGACACATGTACGATTGAAATCGTAGATTGCATGTACGAGCTGAGTCGTAGAAGAGCGAGACCCGCCTGTTTACGGAGAAAGTAGCGAATGTCCGATAAAATAGCCCCCCGGCCAACGGACCGAGAGTTGGCGATTCTTAATGTCCTTTGGCAGCATGGACCGGCCACCGTTCGGCAGGTCCACGAGTTGCTGCCCGGCGCTGGTGCGACACAGTACACCACGACACTCAAGCAGCTACAAGTGATGACGGAGAGGCGACTCGTCGACCGGGACGACTCGCAAAAGTCGCACGTCTTCTCGGCGGCGATCGAAGAGGGCGGTGCCAAACGGACTCTCGTCGCCGGTGTGATTGATCAGGTCTTCGGCGGGTCGGTGCGAAAGATGGTGCTGCACGCATTGGAGGCGCGGGACATTACGGATGAAGAAGTGGATGAAATCAAACGCCTGCTCGTCAAACGGGGGACGCAAAAATGAACAACGCGATCGTAGAACTCGCCGCCCACTCCGTCGTCGAACGTCTCGGCTGGACACTGATTCATTTCTTATGGCAGGCGATGATTGTTTCGGTCATCGCTGCGACTGCCTTGCGCATATTCCAGAGTGCGACATCGAACGCTCGCTATCTCGGTTTGTGCGTCAGTTTGCTCGTCGTCGCGGCGGCACCGGCAATCACGTTTTTGTCGCTTCCGCTCAATGACAAAGACGATTCAGTTTCTCGCTTGGACGAAGAATCGCCAACGCAGCCTCCGGCGGACGCACTGGCATTTCCACACACAGAGTCAGCCGGAGAACGAACCATTCCGTTGGCCGAGAGAATGAACACGCCTGTGTTCGTAAACCCCGGAGATGGGGATCCCAACAGGAAACCCAGCGCTGTATTGGCAGCGGTTAATGGACCAGACGGCGGTGCGCTGCATTCGAATCCGCGGACTAGGACGCCAGTGAACGAATCAATTTCCGCAAATCGAGCGGAAACTTGGACACTCCGCAATCGAGTTAGCTCGGCAGCCCCGTGGATTGTAGCCACCTGGATTCTGGGCGTGGCGGTATTGTCAGTCTGGCACCTAGCCGGCTGGATTCTGGCCTGGCGTTTGACGACGTGCGGCACGAAACCCGCTGCGGCGAAAATACAAGCCATGCTCAACCGTTTGAAACTTCGGATGGGAATTCGTGCAACGGTTCGACTGCTTGAGTCGACGGCGACATCGGTACCGCTTGTGATTGGCTGGATCAAGCCCGTGCTGCTGATGCCCGCGAGTGTCTTGAGCGGACTTCCACCCGATCAAATCGAAGCCATATTGGCTCACGAACTCGCGCACGTCCGACGGCATGACTTCTTGGTCAATCTCTTGCAAACCTTCGTCGAGACCTGCTTGTTTTATCATCCGGCCGTGTGGTGGTTGTGTCGCCAAATCCGGATTGAGCGGGAGTATTGTGCGGATGAAGAAGCGGCAGCACTGTGCCAAGATCGCGACTCGTACGCGCTAGCGTTAGTCTCACTTGCGGACTCGGTGATGGCAATTCCACGTCCGGCAGTTGCAGCCACCGGCGGTTCCTTAACTCGTCGCATCCATCGCCTGCTAGGCTTGGCGACGGACCAAGAACGACGGGCTCGCCGCCCATCGTGGCTGGCCTCGGCTCTGCTCGGAGTCACAGTCATTTGTTGCTTGGCGTTGGCGTCGACGAAATCAAACGCTTGGCAGGCCAACCCGCCCGCCGCGACCACTCCGATTAAGGAAGTCGCATTACTGATGGGAAAAAGTATCGAGGATTGGAAAACTTTCAAAGTCGGCGATCAGCCCAGCGTCGCAGCCGGCGATCAACTTGGATTCCGTGTCGTGCTCAGAAGGACGTGGAAAGCGTACGATTTCATCCCGCAGCAACGGGCTCCTCAAAAAGAGGAGCCAAAATTCGAGCTGAAGACCGACGACTGGGAATTTGTGCTGGTCCCAATTCAGCAGAAACAATCGCCAGCTAACTTGAAGTCTAAGATCGATTGGATGAAGCGTAACTGTCTCTCTCACACCCGCGACATCTGTCTGGGCGAGGGATATGGCTACGTCTGGTTCACTCACGGAACGATCTTCGATCAGGAAATGATGCGCGAGGCATTGAAACTTGACGGAGGCGACGATCGGATTCAGTTGGTGGTCGACGGATTGTTCGTGAACGAAGAAGGAATGCGCACAGCCGAAGCCTGCTTAAAACTCCCCGCCAAATTTGGTGACAGAGCGATTCCCTATATTCAACGGGCAGTCGAAGAGTGCCTCGCTGGCGCCCACCAAAACGGATTATGGCGAGTGGTCAGAACTCTCGCTTTCATTCCGACGGAGCGATCGACGAAAACTCTTCTCCAGTTGTTTGATTTCGGCCAGGACGAGTTGCGATCAACGGCCGAGGCCGCCCTGTGCCTGAAACCGTATCGCCAGGAAGCAAAGCGGGCCTATTTGGATATGTTGCGGCGAAACAGCCGCGTCGGTCAAGCTGCGAACGTCTGCGTTGAATTCCAGTGGCGGGAGGCGGCGCCGTTGTTGCGGAAAGCTCTCGCCGCCTCACACGACCTTTACGAAATGCGAGACGTGCTTTTCGCCTGCCGTACACTCGAGGGCAAGCCGATCGCGGCGAACCTGTTTGCGGCCGCCAGAACGTTGCGTTATGCCAGGCCTGCGAATGACCCGAAAATCCAAGAAGAATACGATTCAGCGCTTCGCTTGCTGATCGAATCTGACGATACGGAAGCGGCCGACTTCATAGCTTTAATGACTGCCATTCCGACTGGAAAACGCAGCTCTACCGCTCCGCGATTCAATGCGTCCGGCGTTGAGATTCTCAAATCGCGTCCGCGCCATACAACATTGGCGTTCCTGAGATCGATGGCGACGTCGATTAAGGGACACACCGGAATATTGATAAAGGAGCTTTTGACTACGGTAGCAGCAGGTGATCAAGCGGCAGGTGATCAAGCGGCGCTACGGGACCCTCTGGCTCCACTCGAAGCCAACCTGCCGAATTTTGCCCCAAACGACCTTCCTCGAACCCAACCTATTCCTGGAACCGAACTTCCACTCGATCCCTTTCGGCGTTCGGCAGTGATCTCGCCCGCTATGCTGGGCGTTCCGCGGACCGGCTGGCAGATCGCGGCGACGCCCGTAACTAACGCCCAATACCAAGAGTTTCTGGATGCGACGGGGCGCAAATGGCCAACCTTTGAAGACCTTCCCGATACGACGGGCGCGGACCGTGGCTACCCCTGGAATCAACTGGTCGGTCGCAATGACAACTACGCCCAGGGTCGAGAAAATTATCCAGTGACTTTGGTAACACGAGAAGAAGCCAACGCGTATTGTCGCTGGCTTGGTTCGCGAATTGGTGGCGTCTTCGCGTTGCCTCCCAATGAAGTCTACAAGAACGCGGTTCGTGGTTCCGGCAGTGTCTCGGTCGGCCGAGATGAGCTGAAACGGCTCGGTCGCGCGGAGGTTCTGGCGGGCACACAGCGGATGTGGTTTCCCTTGGCCGTAGTCGATGCCTACCCACAACACCGCTCCGAACTGAAGTGCCACGTGCAGGGGCAATGCTTCCATGAATTGGTTGAGCGCGGAATCTCTCAACCCAACGCTTGGCGGAATGATTCGAATAGTCGATTCCTGTTCGAGATGCACGGCCCCGCTCAGCGCTTGTGTGTTGTTGGCTTTCGAGTTGCACGGAACATGAATCTCCAGGCGAACACCGGCCGCGGCGACACGACTTGGCTCAATTCGGTCCGCCAACCAAGTGATCGCGGCACATTGCACTCCGTTCATCAAAAGGTACGCATCGATCGATTCAGCGAGAAAGACCAATTTCAGCACGGGCGAGCTTTGCCAGTTGGTAGCGACACGGAATTGGATATCCATTTCGAGCAAACAGTGAAGTACCGGTCATTGCTCAGCCCACGAAATGACAACTTTCTGATGTTTCGTAGCCGGCAGCTCAATGACAACGACCGCATGTGGATCGAGAGTGTCGAACGCGACGGCGACCTGTTTACCGTCGTTGCTCAGCGAGCAATCTGGACTGCCGACTACGCCAAGAACATCACCTTTTACGATGTATTTGCTATCAACCTTGGCAGGCTACCGGAGGGAAAGTACCGGGCCAAGTGGATTATCAAACCGCTAGAGCACGGATTGACCGACGAGGTCGATGCAGAGGGCCGACCGAAAATCGAACAACCTTCCGAATCGGAAAAGCAAACTGAGTTGTCGGCAACATTTACGATAGCGGCAGACCACCGCCAAATCGCACCGAAGCGGTCTAAACCGAATAAATTGAACGAGACTGCACAGGACGCCCCCGATCCTCTGGCCCCCGCTCCTCGAACACCCAATCCTCGAACACCCAATCCTCGAACACCCAATCCTCGAACACCCGCTCCTCGGGCTCCCGCTCCTCTGTCACCCGATCCTCTGTCACCCGCTCCTCGAACACCCGATCCTCGGGCTCCCGAGTTTCGCAGCCAGACGGCGCCAGCGAAAGGCGATCTCTCGCAA
>JBLHLE010000490.1:0-6028 GCA_047620805.1 Pirellulaceae bacterium | reverse complement strand
CTTCGTCGCGATTGCGTGGTTCAGACATAGCAAATCCTGTCGTCGATTCTTGTGGATCAATGAATGAAGAGAAGAACTAAGAACATATAACAAGTTGCTTTTTGGACAAATATCGATTTGCGCAAGTGCTAGCAATAAAGGACGACATGCAGCCAAAGAACAACACACGCAATCGCTAGAAAATTGCGGGCAGCGACGGCGATCAGAACAGTTCCGCGATGGGCTTGCCGTCGATAACAACGGGGAACGGCCGGCCACGAGGATCTTCATAGGTCGTATCGAGTGGCACATCCATATGTCGATAGATCGTGGCGGCGAGGTCGCCAGGTGTTACGGGGCGACTCTTGATATGTCCGCCGTCGGTCTCTGTAGCTCCGATGACTTGCCCGTGTCGCAAACCTCCACCAGCCATGCACATGGACATCACCACGGGCCAGTGGTTTCTTCCGTCGGTGCTTTCTTGAGTTCCCATCGTTGGAGTGCGACCAAACTCGCCCATCGCGATGACGAGTACATCGTCCAGCAGATTGCGTTCATCGAGGTCGGCGACGAGCGTCGTGATGAGGTGATCAAACAACGGCAAGAGAGGGCCGAGTCCTTTCTTGATTCCACCGTAGGGCGGGATGTTATCACCGTGGGTATCCCAAGTTCCCGAGGCGGGATGGTAACTCAAATCGATCGTTACAAACGCAGCGCCCGATTCAACGAGACGCCGAGCGAGCAGAGCTTCCTGGCACCACAAGTGTTTACCGTATTTGTCGCGCGTTTTCTGCGATTCTTTTTTCAGGTCGAAAGCCTCGCGAGCATTGTGACCGAGCAACATGTCGGTGGCCTGTTGCTGAAAGGTATCCATTGCTCCCATCGCACCGGACTGATCGAATTCTCGTCGCATTTGGTCAAACTGTTTCAGTAGGGACTGTCGCCCCTGTATGCGTTGTTCTGTCAGGCCGGCCGTCGGCTGAAAGAGTTTCCCTGCGGTGAATTTTTCCGTATCGACGCCAATGTTGGAATAGATTGGAAGGCGTGCGGCTTGTTGGGCAATAAACGGATTGTATTGACGGCCGAGATAGCCCGCATACGCGACATGGCTGCGCGACGTCTCGAAAGCAACGTAGGGCGGCATGGCTTTCTGATTGGCGCCGTGATGTTTGGCGACCACAGAAGCGATAGATGGAATGGTATCGGCTTTCGGATTCACTCGCGGCCCAGCCTCTCGATTTCCGGTCTGAAAAACTTTGCTCGGCGAGTGGTTGCTCATCCGCGCATCGACGCTCCGCAGAATCGTGAACTTGTCCAGCATTGCCGCCTGCTTTGGCAAGTGCTCGCAGATGTTGACTCCCGGTAATGCCGTTGCCGTGACGCCAAAGGGACCGCGGTTTTCGTAAGGCCGGTCGGGCTTCGGGTCCCAAGTATCAATATGGCTTGGCCCACCCGCCATCCATAACAGAATTACACTCTTGCCCGCTTTACTGCGTCGCCCTGGATTGATTTGACCTGGATTGATTTGACCCGGATTGATTTGACCCGGATTGATTTGACCCGGATTGAGTTGACTCGGATTGGCACCTTGAGCGCGATGTTGCAGTAGGCCTGGCAGAGTAATGCCGCCCAAGCCCGCAAAACTCGCCTTCAGCATGCCACGCCGAGTGAGCAACATCAAACCTTCTCGTTGTCGGGCGTTGAGGTAATCGAATGCGTGATCGTGCAGATGCGGGCTGGTCACTAAGGGGTCCCTTTCGGAAAGACCTGTTCAATCTTCAGATTCTCGCACATATCGAGACTTGAAATCAACACTCAAATGTGGGGGAAACGGGGGGCGTTCCGAATTACTGGGGAAAACTTTCAATTCGATTCCAGGGACAATACAATCTGTGTTCCTTCGTTTTGAATGCAGCCAGCAACTACAACTTTGAGGTCACAGAATATGCGACGTTTCATTCCACTCCTCGCTGCAGCGTTTTTCTGCTCGGCATGCCTCAGCGATTTTGCGAATGCTGAAGATTCCACCAAGGCGTTCATCAATGGCGACGGCCCTGACTGGACCAGTCTCGGCGAAAAAGACTTTACTAAAGTGAATAGTGGCGACGACACGTGGTCCTTCGATAAAGACCTCATCTCTTGCACTGGTCAGCCAGTAAGTGTGATGCGAACGCAAAAGAAATACACAAACTTTGAACTCGTCTGCCAGTGGCGGCATCGTAAATTCGCCGGCAATTCGGGCATCTTTGTGTGGACGACCGACGAGTCGATCAAGCAGTTAACTGATGCTGGCAAGCCCGGCTTGCCACACGGCATTGAGGTCCAGGTCCTGGACCTCGGTTACGAAGAACAATACCTCAAGAATACAAAGAAGGCCGCCGATTGGTTTACCTCGCACGGCGACGTCTTTCCCGTCGGCGCATCCAAGATGACACCTTTTCCACCCGTCGCACCAAACGGAACTCGCAGCTTCCCCTCCAAACGCCTCAGCAAAGGCGTCAACCAATGGAACCACTACTACGTTCGCGCCATCAACGGCGAAGTTCGGCTATGGGTTAACGGCGAAGAAGTCTCCGGCGGAACAGGTTGCACTCCCGCCTCGGGATACCTGTGTCTGGAGTCCGAAGGATCGCCCGTCGACTTCAAGGGCCTGAAAATCCGCGTACTCCCCTAATGCACTCCCCTAATGCACTCACCGAACCCAGACACCTAGGCCACCGCATTAACTCGTCCGCTAACAGCTAATTACTCAAAGGAATCAGCATGAACACTACCGTCAAGTCCGTCTGGAAACCGATGCTGGTGGTTTTCGTACTCAGCCTTCTGCCCCTTCAAATCGCGACGGCAATTGAGCCGCGGGTATACGACGGAGACGCGAAGCCGAACGATAGTCGTCTGGCACCACCCAAAGACCTGAATGGTTACTTTCCCTTCGTCGTGCCCGCTGGAAAGGAAAAGTGGAAGCAGCGTCAAGCGGAGCTTCGGCAGCAGGTGCTTGTCGCGACAGGGTTGTGGCCCTTGCCCGAGCGAACGCCAATGAACCCGGTGATTCGCCCTGCTGCGAAGCGGGAAGGATTTACAGTCGAAAAGGTCTACTTCGAAAGTTACCCGGGGCATTTCGTAACGGGATTGCTGTTTCGCCCGGACGACGGCAAGAAGGACGTTCGTCGCCCTGCCGTTCTGTGCCCACACGGTCACGGTGGCCGGATGCAGGATTACGGCGAGAAGACGATTCGCCAGCTGATCAATGACGGCGCGGAACGATTTGAAGAATCCGGCAGGTACCCAAAGTTAGCTCGTAGTGCACAGCTCGCTCGCATGGGATGTGTAGTCTTTATTTTCGATATGCTCGGTTACGCCGATAGTGTTCAAATCAGCTACGAATTGGCACATCGGTTTGGCAAGCAACGTCCAGAGTTTGAAAACAAAGGCAACTTCGGACTGTATAGCGCGCAAGCGGAAATGCGGTTGCAGAGTATTATGGGGATCCAAACTTGGAACAGTGTCCGCTGCCTCGACTTTTTGCAATCCCTTCCAGATGTCGATGGCAGCCGGATTGGTGTCACTGGTGGCAGTGGCGGGGGAACGCAAACGATCCTTCTGTGTGCCATCGACGACCGTCCCACCGTCGCCTTCCCCAACGGCATGGTCTCTACATCGATGCAGGGCGGCTGCACTTGCGAGAACTGCAGTCTCTTGCGAATCGGTACGGGCAACGTAGAACTCGCGGCTGTGTTCGCTCCTAAACCGCAGGCCATGACAGCTGCTAATGACTGGACGAAGGAGATGTTAACTAAAGGTTACCCCGAACTGCAAAAGGTGTATGGAATGTTGGGCGCAAAGGACCAAGTCTACTGCCGAAACTTGCTCCACTTTCCACACAACTACAATTACGTTTCGCGGGCGACGATGTACAAGTGGTTCAACAAGTACCTCAAGCTTGGACTAGAGGAGCCAGTTGTCGAAGAGAACTGGATTCCATTGACGGCTGAAGAAGCGAGTGTCTGGAATGGCAATCCACCTGCGGGCGGAGATGACTACGAGCGAAATTTCAATAAATACTTAGCGAAAGCATCCGATGCACAGATTGCCGCGATCGTTCCCAAAGACAACGGGGCATTACCGCGGTATCAAGAAGTAATCGGCGGAGGTTGGGCAACACTTATCGGCCGTAAACTTCCCGCCAGCGAGGATATCGAAAGAACAAAAGTCGACAAGCAAAAGCAAGCTGGCTTCATCTACTTTGAAGATATCCTCCGCTTGAAGTCAGTAGGTGAAGAGCTCCCCGTCATTTCCGTCTATCCAACAAAAGCCGATTGGAATGGCGATGTCGTAGTTTGGGCGGATGGCAACGGCAAGAAAGGGATTCTCGACGCCAACGGAAATCTCAACGCAACAGTTCAAAAACTGGTTGATGGCGGAGCGTCCGTCGTCGCGGCAGACCTGTTTCAACAGGGTGAATTCTTAGCCAATGGACCGTTGACACAACAAAGAGTTGTCGGCAATACGCGAGAAGCTGCCGCCTTCACGATGGGTTACAACCATACTTTGTTCGCGCATCGCGTCCACGATCTGCTGACGGTCATCAGCTGGGCTCACGACGACGAGCATAAAGCCAAGCGAGTTCATCTGGTCGGTGCCAATGGCGCTGGACCCATCGCCGCCGCCGCTCGCGCGGTGGCGGGAAAATCTGTCGATAAAGCAGCGATCGATACCGCTGGTTTTCGCTTCGCGAACCTGACCAGCTACCGAGACGTGAACTTCCTGCCTGGGGCGGTGAAGTACGGAGATTTGCCCGCGTTGCTCGCATTATCCGCTCCCAACGCACTGTGGGTCACCGGTGAGAACGGCAAAACTGACGAGGTCGTCCGGAAAGTATTCTCTGCTGCCAACAGCAAAGATGAATTCACCTCGTCGCCGATGAAGATCGAAGCTGCAGCAGACTGGCTCTTGGACTAATCCGAAGGAGGTTGGCAAGAAACTTTGGGAGTAACATCATTCAGGCGAACGTGGTCAGCTTTATTGTTGAAGTTCGACGCTGCCGATCTGCAGGTGTGTCAATTTCGGCAGAGCGCGGACTACTCGTTCACCCGCGGCGGTAAGTCCGCAATTGTGAACGCTAACGCGAGTAAGATTGGGAAGTGTCCAGAGGTGTTGAAACCCAGTGCCTGTCAGCTGCTTATTCGCGTCGAACGAAATATCCTCCAGGAAATTGCAGCCGCTCAAATGTGCCAACCCTTCGTCTGTGAACTGGGCGACGGGAAGATGTAGATGCGAAAGTTTTGATACAGTTCCCATGTGCTCCAGGCACTTGTCTGTCAGTTGCCCGCAGGACGTCAACCTGACAATCTTTAGATTCGGATGGCCGCGCAGATGTGCGAAGTCAGCATCGGTCAACCGACTGGCGTCACCATAGATGCAGCGATTAATCTGCGGCAGGTTTTCGAGATGCTCGGGAAGAAGAATCGCATCGGTCATGAGAACATGCAACTTCGGCCAGCGATCCAACGGAATCGTCTTGCCTTTCATTCCATATAGCCGAGCGTTATCAAGTGCTGTAAGTTGCTGGAGTTCGCTATTGTCCATTGGAGTTCCCAACCGAATCGCCAAGTAGCTCAATTTGGGAACTCCTTTGACCGATAGCGACTTCGCAAATTCGACGTCGATCTGAGCCAACTTGGGCACATCGTGAAGTGTCACCTGCGGTTTAATTTTGTCGTAGTGACTTACGGCGAACACGAAGTTGTCGAGTTCACCGATCCGTTCTATCACGATAGATTCCGGTGGACTCAATCCCTGGACATCGATATGTTGCAGTTTGGGAAGATCGTGAAGGTGAAGCTTTGCCAAATTCTTACAATGCTGAAAATTCAATTCCACAAGTTCTGGCAACCCAAACAATTCGATTTCGCCACCGCCCGCAATATTCCCCAAATTCAAAAGGCGAAGCTCCTTGAACTCAAGGAACTCACCGACGTGCTGCGTAAGCAAGGGTGTGCTTTGAAACGACAAGACTTCCAGTTTTTTACAAAGCTTCAAGTGCTTTAGT
>JBLHLE010000489.1:0-6029 GCA_047620805.1 Pirellulaceae bacterium | reverse complement strand
CAATAGTGCGCAGCACCGAATGGCCCGTTTCGCTGATTGATTCCTGGATTCTTTCGCGTCACGTCTCAAGAATCCGGCGGACATTGGCTCGTAGGTTTAGTAACATACACGTTCAGCGTGAGTGACGAATCTTCAGGAGCCAATCGATGTCGCAATCTACACACCAACCTCAGCCGAATTCTGACTTCCCAAATCGGCGCACATACTTGAAACGCGCTATGGCGGCCGCCACGGTTGCGGCCGTTGCAAACTATCCGTCGCTTGCCAGGGCGGAGGACCGTTACACTAACCTGAAAAGCGACGAGTACCTTGGCCCGGTGAAAACCGAAACAGAGGTTGAGGCAGAAAAGATATTTACGGAAGGACCAGCCGTCGACGCGGACGGCATCGTCTACTTCACGAACGTCGCTGCCAACCGAATCATGCGCTGGGATCCGCGCAAGAAGAAGCTCAGTGTCTTTCGCGAAAACTCGAACGGCTCGAATGGCCTCTATTTCGATCCTCATAACAATTTGATTGCTTGCGAAGGCGACGCGGGGCGAGTTACCAAGACGGACGCGAAGTCGGGGGCGATTTCGGTTTTGGCAGATAAGTACAACGGTTTTCGCTTCGCCAATCCAAATGACATTTGCATGGACGCGGCAGGGCGACTTTACTTTTCGTCTCGTCCAGGCACGGAGGATCCAAGCACGGGAAACGTCAACGCCGTTTATCGCCTCGATCCCGATGGCAAGGTCACTCAGCTACTGCATTGGCCCGATATCCACATGCCTAACGGGATAGTGATATCGCCCGATAACAAAACGCTGTACTTGATCGAAGCACATCCCGACGCCGATCAACATCGCGACATCCGCGCCTATGATTTAACACCCGAGGGCACTCTGATCAATGAACGCATTCATATCGACTTCTATCCGGGACGCAGCGGCGATGGGATGTGTATCGACAGCAAAGGAAATCTTTACGTAGCGGCCGGCTTACACAAGACTCGCAAGACGAGCGAAACACTCGATATCAAACCTGGGATCCACGTGATTTCGCCGCAGGGAAAATTGCTTGCGTTCAGAGAAACTCCGGTCGATACAATTACGAACTGCACTTTCGGCGGACCGGACCTCAAGACGCTCTACATTGCCTGCGGCCCGTACTTGCTGAGCATCCGCACGACCATCGCGGGAAAATCTACTTACAAGCCCGCAAAGTAGAGGCGACGGACGCGACTATGGAATTGACGACGATTGACGACGATTGACGACGATTGGCGTTTGAGTATAAAGTCCCTATTCCAAGGAAATCGGAAGCACGACTTGCTCGTCGTCGAACATGAATTCAGCTCCGCCTGTCGCGAAGTTTGCCACGTCGTTTACGGCGGCCTGCCCTGCCGGGGTAGCCAATATCGCTTCCATGTCTTCCCGCGTATCAGTGTATAGCCCGACGATCATGTAGAAGGGTGGCTTGGCGTCCGAGATACTCTCGCACTTGCCAATCGTCCAACCCTTGAGACCGTCCATTTGTTTGGCAATTGGAAGATGAGTGTCGTGATAGTATCGATCGAATTCTTCGGGATCTGTGGGGTGGCCATAAAGAACCGTTAAGCGATACATGTCTTCTCCCAATTCTGATAAGAGTGATCAATCAGTGGCAACTCGCATATCTTACTAACGCCTCCAAATCTCTACCATGCGAGATTCCCGCTATCAATGCGAGCGTCGGTAAATAAAAAACGCCGAGTTCATTCAGGATCGCAGGAGATGATCCCTTCAAACTCGGCGCATGTTGGATTGTTGGTCGTCGAGAATTCTTGTTCGTCGAGAATATTGTTGTTCGTCCGCAGGCGTTCGTCACGGGGGCGAATTCTAGGCCGCCTTGACTCGAAACTCCGAATGCTGGTTTTGGGCGATCGTTGCGACGAAGTCTCTCGCTGCTCGCTCAAATTCTTGAGTTAACGGAAGCTTGTAGACGTCGTCGTCCACCGTGCCGTCGAGAAGCTGACTCGGCTCGAACTCCGCTGTATCTACGTCGAGGTTGGAGGCTACATCGCGGATGTGATTTAGCTGTTGAATGAGTGTGGTGAGTTGTCCGAAGGACTCGCGAACATGCTGAAATATCTGGTCGCGTTTCTTTCGCAAATTGTCAAGTTCCTCAACTGCAACCAGTTTGCGGTAGGCGGAGATCCGCGATTCCTGTTGCTCGATTTCGCATTTTATAACGTGCACACGCTGCAGTACTTTCTGCTGAGTGCTCAATGTTCCCGCATTGAAGAAGACGGCGCCACCTGCTCGTCGCACTCGCGCAAGTTCTTCGTGTTGTACGGCGCCATCGAGTTTCGTGGCGACTAACTCGTTGATGCCCAACTCGTCCCGTAACTGGCAGAGTTGAGTTTCTGCATGCTCGAGTAGTTGTAGTCCTGACATGGGAACTCCCTTGAATACGCAGTGGTGGCGGAATGGACGAATTCCGATGGCAATTGCGACTGCTACGCTGCCGATTCCCTCGAAATCGCGGCGGGATTGTAACGGCAACTTCGTCCCGCGGCCATGCATCTTTTTTGACGGGTATTTATCCGCTGTTTATGCTGGCGAAGCGAAGGTAAGGTGTTATATTTAAAGCACTTGTGAGGAAAATTTGGAGGCGACGACGCTTTGGCTCAGACTTCGGCGTTTCTGTCCGGCACGTTTTCATGCGAAATCTGCGCCTTAAACTTGCAGCTATTCTCGCCCAACTTGTACCGTCGTTTCCCCATGGCCTAGTAAGCCAACCAGCGTCCGCAGTGCTGAATTAATTCAAGTAGGAGAACCACAAATGGCTTTAGAAGTTAGCAATGAATCATGGTTTGGCAGGATCAAAAGTTCCTGCATGGGCGTCGTCATCGGGTTCGTGCTCGTGATCGTTGCACTGGGCGTTCTGTTTTGGAATGAAAAGCGAACTGTCGATCGCGAATACGTCATTCTCGGAACCGAAAGAGATGTTGTCATCCTCGATTCGACGACCGATGTTGACTCTGCCAACGAAGGCAAACCCGTTCACCTAACAGGTGAGGCCAAGACGGAGGACACGTTGGTCGATACTGATTTCGGCGTCACTGCCGATAAGCAAATCAAACTAAGACGTGTCGCCGAGATGTATCAATGGGTCGAGCACGAAGAGACTAAAGAAGAAAAAAAAGTAGGAGGTGGGACCCAAAAGGTAACCGACTACACATACAGCAAGGAGTGGCGTTCCGGTCGAATCGATTCGAGTGGGTTCCACAAAGGAAGTCGCGATGAATACAGTGACAATCCCAGCCTGCGTTACGACAGCAAAGCACTGACCGCAAAGGAAGTCACGATCGACGCGTTTCAATTGACAAACGATTTGATCGACATGATGGGAAAGGAGAATAAAGTCGAGACTTCAGTAGCCACACTTGCTGGGCTGCCGGCTCCCCTCAAGGCTGTTACTCGCGTCGAGGCGGAATGGATTTATTTGCCATACAACATTCCGCAAGCCGGCGCCGCGCCCGTCGATCCGAATGCACCAGGCGACACCAACGGACCAGATACACCCATCGATTCCGGTTCGCCTATCGATTCCGGTTCGCCTATCGATTCCGGTTCGCCTATCGATTCAAGTGCCACTCCCATTGAACCGGCGGTTCCCGTCAATCCACCAGTTCCGTCGGCAGGCGAGCAAATCGGTGATCAACGCGTTCGATTCGAGGTTATTCCGCCCGGCCCTGTCAGCGTCATCGCTGCCCAAGCGGGAAACTCTTTCAAGCCCTATACGCCGCCAAAAGCTAATGGAAGTTACCTTCAGCTCGTCGACGGTAATCTCGACGCACCTGGAATGTTTAAACTGGAGCGAAGTCAAAACGCAATAGTGGCTTGGATGTTCCGAATTGGTGGTACCATCTTTACGTGTGTTGGTATCGGCATGATTCTGCGACCTGCCCAAGTCCTGGCCGACGTCATACCTTTCATCGGCAGCATCGTCGGTGGCGGTGTATTCTTGATTGCGGTCTGCGTTGGCGTCCTCATGTCAACTGTCACGATTTGCATCGCGTGGCTCGTCTATCACCCCGTTTGGGCGATCACGGTAATGGTTGTCGTTGGGCTCATCGTCTACGGCATCTATCGCCTCATCCGTAAATCGCGGGACGGTAAGACCGAAACCGCAACGATGTAGGGCCGAATGGCGCGGATACGCTGTAGCGAGCGATACTTAACGAAAACAAGCCCGTCGGTCTTACCGGCGGGCTTGTTTGTGTACGGGCGGAACTACACTTTGGTCACTATTGACTATTGTTGCGAGTCATAGTCACTGACGTTGCGCAACGACTTCTCCACCAGCGTGAGTGATGAGTGCTTTCAGCAGTTTTTTGTCGACGCTGCCGCTCATGAACCGTACCGAACCATCGCACATCCCGACGTTGAAGCCATCGGCATAAAGCCCACCAAGTTTTGCTCAATGCCGATCTGTCGGTTATCGATCAGCGTGTCGAGCACACTGGTGCCGCGTAAGCCAATGGCACCCTCGGGTGAAGGATCTCGGCTCAGTTCTCGCCGTAACTTTGAGAGCGATTGCCGCATCCAGCCAATAGTTCCCGCGAGCCTAGCAGACGCTTCGCGGGCCTTTTGGTCGCTCGAAAATGTTGCCAAGAGACGCAGGTTCAAGCCCTCTTTTAACGAGGCGGTCAATGCCACTGAACTCGCTCCCTGAGTCAAGTCACTCCAGCGGTTGGAGTGCGGCGTATACGTTGGCCGAGCTACTTGCAGTCCCGTGTTAAAACCGGGGCGAAAGAGCTGCAAATCCCAATGCATGACGAAGTCATCGTTGGGAAGCAGCTTCCAAGTGGCGGCCCAGGGTGCCGATTCCGCTCCCCGCGATCCAGCAATAATCATTCGCCGCATTGCAGGTTCACTGGCGCTAATGACAACCGTAGTTGGATCCGCCTCGAAAAAAAAGAATTTCGCAATTCCCGTCGTGCGATAGTACTGCTGACCGTCGTACGTTATTGGCTTGGGGTCTACTTGAGTGCTCCCTTGGAAGGTTTTCGCGACAGCAAGTGAATACAAACGAACTACTGCTCCTGCTGGCTGCAGCGTCTTGATGTTTTCATCTTCTTCGCTCATGACCAGCACGGTCATTTGATCGATTTCCTCGGGGTCGACCCCAAATGCCTCTCGTACGAAATCGACCGCTTTCATCGCCTCCGCAAACGGGGCCATCGATGTGTTGTTCAGTAGTATCGCTGGCCGAAGACTCGCAACGATGGGCGTATCTCGTGGAACGTAAGCCAAGCTGTGCGGCAAAGATTTGTAGGGGCCCCTTACTTTTTTCGCCTGGGTAGCTTGAGTGTCGCCGGTCAATTTCGGGACTTCGTCCGGCGTTCCAAGCCTCGGTCCACCGTCTGTCGCTGGTGGGGCTTGAGCGATTGCAGAAGGCATTTGAATCACTGGACCGCGCAGGCCAGTGCCCACAATCGCAGCGAAAAAGATGGCGAGCGCAGCTCCGTACTTAAGCACAGGCGGAATCTTGCAGCTCGTTTTTCCGTTAGTTCCCTGTAACATGTCGATTCTCCTCAGTAGTGTTTTCCCCGTGGGTAGAAATGTTCGAGCTGGCCAGATCGCTGTCTTGGTGTCTTGTAATTTGGCGTCCTGAAGCAACGCCATTTCCGCCAGTGAGGTCAGATAGATTTTTCCATTACCTACCACCGCTGACGCAAACGCGTCGGCTGAAAGCTCCTGTTCAAGCTTTAGTCTCGCTACTAACCAATGGACTAGCGGATGGTAGAAGTGGAACGCGACACTCAGTTGCCCGAGCACGCAGGCGGCGAAATCGCGGCGGTGGATGTGAGACAACTCGTGAGCCAGAACGCACCGCAGATGTGTCTCGCTCCACGATTTCCAATCTCTGGGAAGTAACACCAAAGGTCGCAACCAACCAATCGTCGCCGCCGACGTCAATTCATCGTTGGAGTGTCGCGCTGTTGGAGTGTCGCGCTGTTGAAGAGTCGCGCTGTTGGAGAGTCGCGCTGTTGAAGAGTC
>JBLHLE010000488.1:0-6030 GCA_047620805.1 Pirellulaceae bacterium | reverse complement strand
CGACTATGACGCCAGTGGATCAACAATAGGAATTTCAAATGAACAAGGCGATTTGGTTGAACAATACGATTACTCGATAAATGGAGAATTGGTTTCTCAAGCTCCAAACGACAGCGTCCTCGAGCAGCCTTTCCAGTATGCAGGACGAGGCGGACGCGTGAGCTACCACGTCTCTGGCAGCGGCAGTGCGGGTAACGCTTCCGTCACTCCAGACGGCACCGGCTCGGCGCCATCAAATGGGCGCACAAACAGTCCGACGACGGCCAGCCCGGGACGATCAAGTCGTCCATCAGCTCCGGTGCCCGCACCTACCAATGGACCAGTCTACGACGCACCTACTGTGGCTCCGACCGACCTTCAAGGTCGTGTGGCGGACTTTTTCGGGATTGGTGACCTCTATAGAAAATTACAGAGGAGAGGAGAGTTGTTGAAACGGGTTGGAGATGACCGGCAAACTCGGGCAGAAGAGGAGGCCCTTGGAAACATCGACAATGAAACCCGTGATGCGGTGAATAAAGTGGCGCCAGATATTCTGGAGGGAATTCTCTTTGGTCCTATCGCGGGACGGTTTGGGCTTCTAGAATTTTTTGGTAAGAACGTTTTCTGCAATCACGCCAGTGACATATGTTTCCCTCCAGACGGCACGCCAAACCGCGCCCCTGACGACACTGGAAACGTCAACATGGCCCAAGTCCCGCGCGACCCTAACGACATCATCGGTCCGGACGGCTTCGGAGACCAAAACTGGATCAACGCCGACAATCCGCTCCCTTACAAAATCCGTTTCGAAAATGACCCAGATGCGGGTGCCGAAGCTCCGGCCAAGATCGTGCGAGTCACGCAAACGCTTGACAATGATCTTGATTTCCGCTCCTTCCGCCTGGGCGATATTGGCTTTGCGGATATCATTATCGACGTTCCCGACAACCAAGCCTATTTCCAACAACGACTCGACTTTACTGACGACCTGGGAATCTTCCTCGATGTTCTCGCCGGAATCGATGTGAAAACGGGCGAGGTATTCTGGGAACTGACTTCTATCGATCCTGAAACGGGCGAGGTTCCTCGAGACGAAACACTCGGCTTCCTGGCGGTGAACGACGACAACGGGATCGGCGAAGGCTTCCTGAACTACACCGCGCGGCCGAAACGAGACGCGATGACGGGCGTCGTGATCGACGCCGAAGCGAGAATCGTCTTTGATGTCAATGAGCCGATTGATACCCCGGCGATCTTTAACACGCTCGATGTCGATGATCCGACCAGTTCGATTGCCGCCATCGAAGCCAGCCAAGTCAACGGGGCCGAAGCTACTCTGGTGCGCTGGTTCTCACGGGATGATGCGAACGGTTCCGGATTGCACAGCACCACAGTGTTCGTCTCCGAAAATGGTGGCGAGTTTACTCGCTGGTTGACCGATACGACCCTCGCCGAGTCCATTTTCATTGGCGATGTGAACTCGCAGTACTCCTTCTATTCCATCGCCCGCGACAACGCCGGCAACGCAAGTACTCAGCCTACTACCATCTCAACATTGAACAGCCCGTCGATCATAGATCTGAGAAATAGTGCCGGCGTTTTCGACGTCAACCTTGACGGTGGTGTGATCACGGCCAGCGTAAACGGGTTTCAATTGCTGCAAACGCAAAATCCAACGATAGACGTTATCGCAGAAAGTGATGATCAATTTGAATCGAATCAAGAATGGGAATTCGTCAATATCCTAGTCGACAATGATGAGTTCTTCCAAGTGCTTCAATCCGGTGATGCATTTCTGCGAATTACGGGATACGGCTGGACAAACTTCCTGTCGAGGCTCGATGTCGATGCCTCCGGCAAAATTGATCCGCTGGACGTCTTGATTGTTATCAATGAGCTGAACCGTCCGAGATTCAGCGTCGACACAGGGGAACTGTTCGACCCCACCACACTCGAGCCGTTTCCGAACGTCTTTTATGACGTCTCGCAGGATCAAATAATTTCACCCCTCGACGCGCTCATCATTATCAACTATCTCAATCGCCAAGATTCAGCCAATGCAGCGGTTGGTGAATCAATACAGCCGCTCGCCAAGAACTTCACTCCTGCACTCCGCGATGAAACAGTTGACAGTAAATGGAACCCTTCCTCCGCAAGCGAACAAACACTCGTCGACGCGGCTCTCACAGAAACGAATCTGACGTGGCTACCGGTCGCAAACTATCGTCGACTTCGAGCAGAACTTTGGTTAGGACGGAGCAAGCGGAGTGACACTGAGAACGGGCTCCTGGTAGAGCACGAATCAGATCCTCTTGCGGGAGAAGAGCTGGACATTCTGGTTGAACTCATTCCCGCTACGCGTTTCGTTCATTGAACGAAATCTGTCGAGACCTGGGGAACCCACTCGAATCTTATCTTGCTCGCTGACTGAGTCACGCACCGCTTACGGTTTTTTCCCTACCGATGTGGGCGAAGTGCAGCAGTCCGATCTGCCGCCCATCAATTTGCACGGTAATGCTCACCGCATTTTGGGGACAGCGGTATTTCAAGGCGACTTTCACGAGCTCTACTCGCCCGCGTTCTCAAGCTGCGAAGCAGACGCAGTTAATAGCGTGGCCCGTCAGACCAAACTTACTTCAGTTCTTTGATCCGAATTTTGCGAAACTCGACGCCGCCACCGTGCCCCAAGATCCCCAGGTAGCCTTGCACGTTGTGTAGCCCCGGATGTTTCTTGCCGTCGATCGTCCCGTCCTTCGAAGCTTCTGCGATGTCGGCGTCAACGATAACTTGGTCGTTGACCTTGACCACAATACGGCTCCCCTTGGCTGAAATTTCTTCGGTGTTCCACTCACCTATGGACTTCTGCGAACCGCGTTTAGCTGCTGCCACGCCGTAGATCGATCCGTGATATTGGTAGGGCTTAAGTTTTGCATACTGTTTGGCAGTGTCCTCTAGCACTTGGAGTTCCATGCCGTTGTATGCGGCATCACCAGTCAGAGCGGCCCTGATGCCGATGCCGCTGTTCGCGCCTGCCTTGACGCGAAAATCGAAACGCAGCACGAAATCGGAAAACTGTTTTTTGTGATATCGCCCGCCGCCAGTGACTAAGCCGTCTTTAACGTGAACACCTTTTCCCCAGCCAGACGCGTCGTCGTCAGTGTGCAAAAGAACGAAGCCTTTCTCGTCCGCGCCTTTCTCGTCCGCGTCATCTGCTGCTTGGACGAAGCAAGGAGTTGCAAGTAAAGTGATCGCGGCAACTACCAGAAATCTACAGCAAATGTTGGCAAAGCTATTCATGTCATTCCTCTATTTTGTATTGCTCAAGTTGTCACACATATCTGACTTGCGACCAAAACGAGGTCGCGATGTTTCTATCGTGAATAAGTATACCAAAGTTCAATCCGCCAACCTCGCCGTATCTGCTGGTTTTTCTGGTAGACTACCGCGATGCTTATCCCACATAGGAACTTAGCACCAGCGACGCTGCGAACAGTTGTTCAGGAATTCGTTACACGCGATGGAACGGACCATTCCTCGTTTGAGCGACGGATCGAAAGCGTGCTGCGACAGTTAGAGACGGGTCGTGCCGAACTGCATTTCGACCAAGAAACAGAAACTTGCAACATCGTCTCCGTCGCCGCGAGTCATAAACCTCCCTCGCAAGAGCGATCGGTGTAGTCCCTTAACGCAGCTCATTGCATTCTTTGAGTGCCAGAATAGCCATTGCCGTGCCAGCATGTGAGATGAAATGCTTGTTGTCCTTATTCAACGATCGGGTGTACCAACGACCGCTTTCACGCTGATTTGCCTTGAGCCACTTTACTCCGCGTTCAATCGCTTGGCCGTCACTTAGTTGACTCCGACGAACGGCATAGATGACGAACGCGGTTCCGTAGCCGTCGCTCGACTTGAGATCCTGCTGCTTGCCGTCCCCGCGTTTCCAGTTGCCGAGTGTCGCTAAGGCCCACCCACCGTCTTCCTGCTGTAGAGCGAGAAGGTCTTCGACGGTCTTCTGTTTGTCTTCGGCAGAAATGAGATCAGCGGTGTAACTGGCAGCCCACAACAGCATCGCTCGATGGTGTAGCGTCGGTGGTTTGTTATTGTTGAGGTACTGGCGGAGTCTCATCATTCCTTCTAGGGCGACAGGGCTTTTGGCGTAATCGCCTGGAGCAACGCCTGTCGCGATTGCGGCAAGTGTGACGCCGTAATGGTCGTCGGACTCCATCGGAGGCCAACCACACTTGAGCCACGACCAGCCGCCATCTTTCTGCTGGACCGTCCACATGCGATCGAGGGCTTGGCGAGTTACCTCGTGTAGCTTGCCCGTTGTCGCCGCGTCATTAAATGCCAATGCCGCAGCTGTCGCGACGACCTCGGCATCCCAGCGAGGCCCCTTGTCTTTCCATCGCTCGGTAACCAACTGCTCGGCGAACCTGCGGACCTCAACGTGCGCAGGAGCGTCACTTGAGATACCGGGGCGAGCATACAGAAACGCGTAGTTGGTGTGGCACGTCATGCACTTGCGTTGCTGCTGCCATTGCAGCGCAGACGAGTCCAGAAAGTTGGTTGCGCGCTCGATCGAGAATGACTTGAGAAGTGGCTCGTCCGCCTTGTTGGCCGCCGGAGCGACGAAGTTTTCTAATGTGACGGGCTCGGCGGAATTCGCGGCTCCCGACGTGAGCATAACAACACAGCAAAAGGAGGTGAAGAAAATGGGGCGGAACATGGTTCGGGCCTCGCTAAACTGATCGTTAAGGTTGTCGCAATAGTGCCAGTAGTGTAATCGATCTCTAGTGAAATGAAATCGTTTTCATAGAACGCGCCGAGGTCACTCGAAAATAGGTGAGGCGAAATGCAACGACGCGAAATAAACGACGCGAAAGTCAACGGCTGCCGTAACTGCCTTGCGCTTGTTGACGGCCTACGAAGATCGAAGCTCGATTCAAAGTTAGATGCGGACCTTTTAGTCGAGTTGGACAACGTCGCCGGACGAGCGGGTCGCTAAGGCGCTGAGATTTTTGGGGTCTGTATCTTTCGACAAGAATCGTACGGAACCATCGGCTAGACCGACGTAAGCACCACTGTCGTGAAAACTGTAGGTGCCTGTCGCATTCGTTGCGTTGATAGACTGATCGTGGCTCTGTATCAGCCACCAGATGTGAGTGCTGATACCCCATGCCGCTTGGTGATGGTCCATTCCCGCGTTCGGATTGGAATACGGATATGGATCAACGGGCTCTCCGCTACGGTACAAATCTGGCCGTCCCGCGCGTTCGCTAAAGAGCATGGTATTGGAGAGTCCGTCCGAAATATCTCGAAACTGAGCAGCGCGAGGCGCGAGAGAGTTTCCGGTAGCGTCGTATTTCGGTTCTCCCCACGCTCCCCATTTGACGCCGCGAAAATCGAGTGAATTAACTCGGGGCGGCGAAGGCGGATACTGCACACCCGCAACAGCTTCGTAGTCAGAACGAGCAGCCGTTCCGATCGACCGAACGGGGAACTGGCCAATTCCGACATTGAATTCCATTACGTTCGGAACAACTGCGTTTCGAACGCTAGTCGACGGACACACGAATACTTTGAGCGGCGTGTTAAGCGCCAGTTGGTTTTCGGCAACCGTCGCTGGCAACGCCATGTCGATGGTCTGATACAACGCGTCCTGTTCGAGCTGAGGGAGGATCGCCGTTCGCCACGAATGAAAGTGAAACTCGTCTATCGCCGTGCGGGGCTGAATTAGAAACGTGCCGTTGTAAAAAGAAGGAATTGCCCTGTTCAGCGATTCATGATTTTGAATCGCCAGAGCGATTTGCTTTACGTTGTTCTGGCAAATCGATCTCCGCGCGGATTCTCGAACGTATTGAATCGCGGGAATCAGGATGGCAACTAGAATCCCCACAATGCCGATAACAACCATTAACTCTACAAGCGTGATGCCCCGATGCGTGATGCCCCGATGCGTGATGCCCCGATGCGTGATGCCCCGATGCTTGGTTTGCACAGAATTCAGCATGTTGTTCAGTAGATTTGGATGGTTACCTCGCCATCCAAACT
>JBLHLE010000487.1:0-6066 GCA_047620805.1 Pirellulaceae bacterium | reverse complement strand
ATTTCTTGTTCAATGCTTCGATCAACGTCGACAGGTCAGAAACTATCAGCTTCTGAAGGTCTTGTGTGTTTTCCGATGTGTCCTGCTCGCCGATCAATTGTTCGACGGAACGCATCCGCTGCGCGATAAGTTTGAGGGGATCTTTTTCGTCGCCCAGATCCTCACCGCCGTCGAGTTCGCCCAATAGCTTTTGGTCGAGTAGCTTTTGGCCGAGTAGCTTTTGGCCGAGTGACTTTTTGTCGATGGCCGGTTTCTTGTCCTGGCCTTCGTCGCCGGGGAGATCTTCGAGACCTTGAAGTAGGTCGCCTTCCAGATCGCCCAGCAGCTGGTCGTCGAGGTTATCTGACTCGTCCGCCGCCAGCGTGCCCACAAACTCGGGGCTAACTAGGCACGCGGTCGCGACCAGCAGTGTCGAAAGACTTAGGCAGACGCAGACGATGCCAACAGGGAGCGGTCGTCTTGTCGAATTTGTTGCCATGTTTTCCTCCAGTTGTTGCGCAAACTAACGAGCTGGTAATTCGGCACTACCAAAAGCTTATTCGATTCCTTCGAGCAGTGCAGCGTCTAAATCTTTGTCCACATCACTTTCCAGCTCTGGTTCCAGCTCTGGCAGCGATTCGGGGTCGTCTTCCGGGTTAGCCTTCATCGACTCAATCAGATTAATGACGATGTCAGCCAGATGGCCTTGTTCCTGGGAAAGTTCAATTAACTCGCGTTCCGCATCCTGATCGAGTTTTCCCTCTCGGAGTCGCCTGGTTTCCAGTTCGCTCGTGCGACGGTTAATTTCTTCCTGCATTGATTTTAGCAGTTTTAATTCGGCCAAGCTCTGGATTTGGTCAGCTGGCGGCTGTTGTTGTTCATTTTGCTGCTCTTCGCCGGGGTTATTCTCATTGTTGTTATTTTCGTTGTTGTTCTGAGGGGGCTTGAGGGCTTCTTGAAGCTGGACTAGTCGATTTCTCGCAACCTCTATTGTTTCTTGGGTTTGCGTTCCGGTATCGAGTTGATCGAGACGACCGGCCGCTCGCAGCATTTCCCGCATGGCTCCTCGCAAACCTAACGCAAACGCTTCAGCTTGCGCAACTTTTTCTGCCAGTGCTCCGCACTCTTCACCGATCAGTCGCTCTTCGGCAGCGATATTTCGGACCGTGGGGACCTGTTCTCGCCGCCAATCGGGTTGTGATTTGCGGAGGTCGTTGAGTTCAGCAGTTTGGTCGCGGACGCTCTCCTGTCGCATAACGAGGCCTTCGATAGCCTGTTCGAGTTTGGCGAGCTGCTCGAAGAAGAGGTCCTGTTCGGCCTTCTTCACTTGTTCCTGTACTTCTTTCTTTGCTTCTTCCAGCAAGTCCTCTGCTTCCTTGGCGAGGTCTGCGGCGTCTTTCTGTTTCCCCTCGCCGCCGGCCTTAGCGGCGCCGTCTTGTTGCCCCGAGGCTTGTTGAGTTTTCCGGGCAGCTTGAGGAGCCTGCAGTTTTTCTAGTCGCCGCGCCATTTGCTTAGATTCTTCGGCGAGCTTTTGCTGCTGACGAGAAAGACGTTGTAATTCTTGTTCGCGCTTTGTTGCATTCTGTTCCCGCCCCGCTTTCTCGAGCTCTTCGCGAAGCTGTTGCTGACGACGTTGTAAAGATTCCAGTTCCCCGGCGGCTTCCTTCAGTTGCTCAATCTTGCGAGACAGCTGTTGCTCGCGACGATTGGCCAGAGCGTCAAGCAATTCTTCCAGTGCCGCGTCGACGTCTTGTTGGCGTTGGTTAGCTTGGCCGACTTGGTATTCATCCAGATGTCTTGCGCTTTCGCGCATTTGCCCGGTGATCGCCAGCCCGCGAGATTTCTTGAGTGCATCGCGAAGTGATTTTGCCGCGATGGGATCGTTGTCTTTTAAGTTACTGCCCATTTGCTCCATACGACTTTGAATTTGCTCGAAGCGGCGGGCGAGTTCTTTTTGGCGATTTGCAATTCGTTTCAATTCCGCCTTTTCTGCGGGCGTCAGCTGCTCACTAGACTGTAGTAATTTCAGTCGCAGTTCATCGGTCTTCTGGGTCACCTCTTGTTGTTCGCGTTTGACACTACTAATGTCGCGAGCGACTCGCTGGTAGCTGTCCCATTGCATTAACTGGCCGAGTAGGCTCTCGAGGACTTGGATGACCTGTCCTTGAGTGGTCGCGGTCAGTTGAAGTTGTTTGCCAACCTGGGACTTCGCTGCGTCCGCGGTCTTGTTTGTGAGCTTAGCCCGCGCCGTCTTTAGCGCGGCGGTGAGTTCTCGATGGACGATGGGCAGCTGGTTCTGGCCAAGGCCTCGGATTTTCAACAGCATCAGCTCCATGCGTTCGCGGACGTCGTC
Source organism: Pirellulaceae bacterium (assembly GCA_047620805.1). Classification (GTDB taxonomy): domain Bacteria; phylum Planctomycetota; class Planctomycetia; order Pirellulales; family Pirellulaceae; genus JBLHLE01. The sequence goes on along the minus strand of JBLHLE010000487.1, from coordinate 3,734 downwards.
GTTATCGAGCCGATTCTGTACGAGCCGTTTCAGGATACTTTCAACTCGAGACGCCACGCCAGTTTCTGGTTCGATGAGTAGACGTTGAACTTGTCGCTGAGTCAGTTCGGCGCTCTGCATCTGAGCTAAGTCGATGTCGCTGAACTTGCCAACTTCATCCAATGTCACTTTCAGCGCTTCGCAGTGTTGCCGGGAATCTAGTTGTAGTTGCAGGGCCTCGGCGAGGAGCGAGAGGATTTGCGATTGTTGTTGGCTTAGCGCGTCCTCGAGTTTCTCGGGGGCAATGATATTGATTTGCAACGGTTCGCTGCGGGCCGTTTGCGGTTTGTTGTCCAGTGCCTGGATTATGAAACGGATCGAAACGCCCGGTTCGAGACCAGGCAATGAACGGAGGTCCCAATCGTGTTTTAGCAAAACGTCCACAGCTTCTTTGCTGTTTCCCCCAGCTCGAACCGCCTCTGTCAGCAGTACAATTGTCTCTGTCAATTCAATGTCATCGGTGCCGATGCCGTACATGATTACGACGGACTCGATTGCTAAGTCGTCCTTAACAATCACTTCGATAGAGACGGTTGCCTTGGCGGTAGCGTGGGTCGTTGGCTGTTTGGGGAGCGATATTACGAGAGTCGGCGGTCGATCCGTGACTGCAGTCAATTCCCAACTCGATGTTCCTTGAGCCACAAGTCCTTCTTCGTCGGTGAGTTCGATCCAGTACATGCCGGATTCTTTTACTTCCCAATGCTGCGCGCTATCGGCGGAAAGCGAAAATGAAATATTGTCGGCAGCGATGTCGAGTGGAATACGTTGTTCGCCATCGCTTTTCTGTAATACGATTTCTGCGCGTTGAATCGTCCTGTTAGCCTTGCCGGTAACTCGCAGTTGAGAGCCGAGCAACGCACGAATATGTTGCTCGACAGTCTCAATCGGCCAGCCTGTATACGCGGGATGGATCAACGTTAGTTCGCGCGACTCAACTCGAGGTGGATCTACGATTTGGAGATCGAGCCAATTCATCGTCTCGTCGTCGCCGCCAAAAGCGCGATAACGAAACGGTTGCGCGACGTTCTCGATCCGGTACACCATCTTGTCGCCCAAAGGCTGCATCTGATGTTGTTGAATCTGACCGCGACCACTCCCCTCGGGCCAAATCTCCAGCGTCACATTGTTGGGAAGCGAACCACCATTGTCGGTCAGCTCGACTTCGAATGGGTCGCCGGCGGCGAGTCGAGTCGGAGCGACTGTGAAGTTTAGATAGTTTTGGCGGGGCCACTGCGTCGAGCCCAATGGCCAGATCAGCCGTTGGGCGGCGAGTGACGTCGCTTGCCAGTTGAGTAAAGCGACCAACCCGACGGCGACAGCTACTACCGAAGATATCAACGCGGCCCGCCGCGGCTTGCGTACATCAATGCACTTCTCGAATTCAATCGTCTCGGCGAGCGCACCGGTTTCGGCGATCACGGCCTGGCGTAGCTGCAGCGAACCCGCCGCGTCATCACCTTCCTCTTGCTGCAAGAATTCGATCGCACTCGACAATCGATCTCGGAGATGCGGATGCACTCGTTCAACGAGCTGTGCAATCGCGACTTCGGTTCGCTGATACTGAATCGCCGGGTAAACGAACTTGCGAAAACTCCAAACGATGACTGCGAGCAATACCCCCGATGTGAGTAAACGCAACGTGACGTCTTGAAAACGGCAGATGAAGTCCACCAGACCTAGCGCCAGAGCACTTGCCAAAACAGAGGCGATGAACCATCCCACACCGTAGATAATGACGAGCCTCTTCGCGCGACGGCCAATCGAGCGAACGCGTTCAATAAGTGGATGTGCCATATCTGATTAGACCCTGAGTTGCATCCAAGTTGCGGCGAAAGATCTGGTACTTAAAAGGTCTGGTACTTAACAAGATCTGGTACTTAAAAAGTCTGGTACTTAAAAAGTCTGGTACTTAAAAAGTCGGGTACTTAAAAAGTCGGGTACTTAACCGGCGTGCCCTCACTACTAGACGAAATTCGTGGTCAATTGTTCCCAGTATTCCACGTCATTTCGCATCCTGCCGGCCACGTTCGCGAAATAACATTGTAACGCTTTAGTAGCGGTGTAGTTACGACGATATTGGGAAACTGATGAGAAACCTGCATGAAACCCACATGTGAACACCCGCTGAGCTCAACTTAAGTGAGCGACTAGCGACTTTGTCGGGGACCAAAGATGGAGCTACTGGGGATTCCGTTTCCTTTGGATTGCTGTTTCGACCGGCGGAGGATCAGAAACATGATCAATCCCATCGCCGCGATACTGACAAGGAAGGCGGCGCCTGCCTCGAAGCCGACTTGGTATTCCTGCGGCAAAAAAAAGTGGGCATGCACGATGAGCGTAGCGTAGCCAACTGCAGCGGCAATCGTCGACAGTCCGACCATCCGCGTCGTGGGGACAACTAACAGGCTCGCGGCTTGCAGCAGCAGAAAGATTTGGATAGGTGCGCTGGTGGGGCCACGGTCCAACATCAACAATCCCGACACGGTAAGCATCGAAAGCGTGGTGAACGCGTACTTGCCGTAAACGCTCCAACGCGGGTCGTCGATAAAACGTTGGATAATGAAAGCACAGACCAACCATCCGGCCATCACGACCGTTACCGTGTTGTGGAGGTCGACATGATTATCCGCCCCGCCGCACCACATCACCAAGTGGATGACGTAGAACAGACTGCCGGCGGAAAGCGTCGTAGCCAGTGTCGGCTTCTGTCGCGCCCAACGCAGTATTCGCCCTCCGATCCCTAGCGGTCGAGACTGTATCGGTTCGCCCTGCAGGAATAGTTTGAGGTCGGTGGCCAAATCGAAGGCTGTTTTATATCGATCTTCGGGACGCTTATGCAAACACTTTAGGCAGATTGTCTCTAGATCTCGCGGAATGTCTGCGCGGAATGTTCGCGGCGAAAGCGGGTCATCATTTACTACCATCATGAGAGTTTGAATTACATCGTCACTCTCGAAAGGCGGTCTCCCAGTGAGCAGCTTGTAGAGGATCGCGCCGATGGCGTGAATGTCCGCTGCGGGCCCAATCCCACGCTCCGTCACGTTGGCTTGTTCCGGCGCCATGTACGCCGGAGTTCCCATAACTAAACCCGTCTTGGTGAGGTTGCTGTCGGAGTCCAGCTGCTTTGCCAGACCGAAATCTGTCACCTTCACGATCGGGATGTCAGCGACATTAACCAAGGCCTCCGACCAAGACGAATCTTGCCAGGCGAAGCTGCCGGAGTCGTTGGCGTCTTCTGTCAGTTCCAGCAGCACGTTAGCAGGTTTGAGATCGCGGTGTACGATGCCTTGTTGATGAGCGAAATACATCGTGGCGGCAAGTTGCAGGACGACAGCGGCCGACCAGGCAATTCCCTGAGGTTGATCGTTGATGAACTCCTGCAGCCCGCCTCCTTCGATCAACTCCAGAGCGAAATAGACGTGACCATCGTGTTCGCCAACTTCGTAGATCTGTACGATGCCACTGTGCCGCAACTGCGCAATCGTCTCCGCTTCAACTCGAAACCGCTCGCGCTGCTCCCACGAAGAATGCTCTCCCGTGAGTATGACTTTCAATGCGACCGACCGTTTTAATCGCACGTCGTTCGCCAGGTAGACGACGCCCATTCCGCCCCGCCCCAGCTCCCGCACGATCTCGTAGCCGTCGATGGTTATTTCCGGCATCGAAGCTGCAGCCGGTAGATCAACCGCCGCTGC
>JBLHLE010000486.1:0-6068 GCA_047620805.1 Pirellulaceae bacterium | reverse complement strand
GCTACTAAATGCTGCAAATCGTCGTATTCAACGAAGTCGAAACCGCTAACCTGTCCGAAGCAGAGAAGACACGGCAAGATTAAAATTGTCACCGCTTGCCAGTGCTTCAGCGACCCTTTCACGTCTGGCGACGAATTCTCTGTAAGTGGGTGCATGTCGCTTGTCATGGTTCTCGATATAATGCGAATTCACAAATCCCAACAACACACGCAGTCCCAAGAACCCAAGAACCCAAGAACCCAAGAACACAAGAACCCAAGAACCCAAGAACCCAAGAACCCAAGAACCCAAGAACCCAAGAACCCAAGAACCCAAGAACCCAAGAACCCAAGAACACAAGAACACAAGAACACAAGAACCCAAGAACACAAGAACACTGGGAGCTAAAAACTTTATCTGACCTTAGAGGTCACCAAATTCAGCCTTCTTTGCCTCAGCGGATTTACCCCCAGACTCCTTACAATGCCTACTGACCTCATACTTGGAACTGCCGGCCACATCGACCATGGGAAGACGTCGCTGATCCGCGCGCTCACCGGAACTGATACGGATCGCTTACCAGAGGAGAAGAAACGGGGAATCACAATCGAGCTCGGCTTTGCCCACCTCGACATCGGCGACTTTCGCCTCGGGGTGGTCGACGTCCCTGGTCACGAGAAATTTGTCCGTAACATGCTGGCCGGCGCGACGGGAATGGATTTGGCATTACTGGTAGTTGCGGCCGACGATTCGGTGAAGCAGCAAACGCGAGAGCACCTCGAGATCCTAAGGTTGCTGGATTTACCCAGCGGTGTCATCGCACTGACAAAGATCGACATGGTCGATGCGGATTGGGCCGAACTCGTCGCAGAAGAAGTTCGGGAACTGACTCGAGGCACGTTTCTTGAGAAGGCTCCAATCATTCCGACGAGTTCGCATACCGGCATCGGCCTGGACGAACTTCGCGCGGCTTTGGAATCGGCCGCGAAGGCTTCGGCCGAGGTTCGTCGCGGAGCTCAATCGGGACAGTTCCGTATGGCGATCGACCGCACCTTTACCATTGCAGGTCACGGTACTGTTGTCACCGGCAGCGTAAGTCGCGGCGAGGCGAAAGTCGGAGACCAACTCGAACTACAACCGGGAAATGTCGAAGTTCGAGTTCGCGGCATTCAGAATCACGACGCGAGCGTCGACGAGATTCGCCGCGGCCAGCGCGCCGCGATCAACTTGGCTGGTGTACATCACGGCGAGGTTTTACGCGGGCAAGAGCTTGCCACTCCCGGCCACCTGAAACCAACTCGTCTCGTCACGGCCCGCATGACAGTTTTGCCGGGCGCCGTGCGGGCGTTGAAAAACCGCTCGCGAGTCCGAGTCCACGTGGGCGCAGCAGAGATTTCGGCAACGGTGCTGATACTGGATAAAAAAGAGCTCGCGACAGGGGAAACTGGATTCGTCCAGTTCTTTCTGTCTAGTGAAGCCGTGATGACTTGGAACCAACCGTACGTCGTTCGCAGCGAGTCGCCGGTGACCACGGTCGGTGGAGGCCGAGTGCTGCACCCCAATGCCGATAAGCTAAGAAATCCATCCGCTTCGATCCTGGCCCAACTCGGCGACCTCGAAAGTCCCGATGTGCTGCAGCGAGCTGCCGCTGGAGCCTATTTCGCCGGACTCGAACCTTGGTCCCCTGAAGACCTCGTCCGCATCGTTGGCTTAGACGACCCGAGAACGGTATATCAACAACTGGTCGAGGACGGTGTGGTTGTGGAACAGGCAGTTTCGCCGACACGGTCCATTCGAATCCATCGGCAGTGCATTGCCGAATGGTCGGAGCGAATCGCCAGCGTCCTCCGCAGTCTCCACGAACAGAACCCGCTTCGCTCCATGCTCGACTACCAACAATTACTGCATCGGTTCTCCAACGTACCCCGCGAGCTGTTAGAACTGATCTTGCAATCGATGCTGCGAGCGAAGACGATTCGCCGCAACGATCACCAAGTCGCTTTGGTTGGCTGTGGACCAACTCTTTCGCAGAACGAACAAAAGCTATTAAACCAATTGGTCGACACCTACCGCTCAGCCGGCTTTGAATCCCCGACGGTCAAACAGGTTCAAGCCAAAGTCACCAAGAATCAGAGTGCGGTGCCGCAACTGGTAAAACTCGCCGCGGCCAACGGCGATTTAATCGAAGTCGCCAGCGACTACTATCTCCATCGCGATGTAGAATGGGAATATAAAGAACGTTTGGCAAACGAGCTACGCAAAGGTGAGGGTTTGACATTGAGTCAAATCCGAGAAATGCTGGCCACGTCGAGAAAATATGCCGTGCCGTTTTGTGAATACCTCGATCGTACCGGTTTCACTCGACGCGAGAACGACCTTCGATTTCTTGCGGAGCCGAACGGCAAAAACGATTTAGAAGTCGAAAACGAATCTGAGAATCACACCGTTTAGAAAGTGTAATCATGGGAAATGTCTTGCGAAATATCCCCTCTGTTAACGATCTGCTGGAAAGCCCTCCATTGCGGCGTTTGGTCGACCGAGCGAACCGCACGGTTGTCGTGAGCGGAATTCGTAAGTTCCTCGAAAATTTTCGTTCCGAAGTGCACAGTGCCGCGGCCGAGATCAACGTCCCGACGGTGGGCGAGTTAGCGGAAACGATCGCCGATTGGATCCTCAACGAGGAACAGCTTCCGTTGCGGCCTGTCGTCAACGCTACGGGCATCCTGCTCCACACTGGATTGGGCCGCGCGCCTTTGGCGGAAGCCGCTATTGAAGCCATCGCGCGAATGTCCGCTGGATACGCCAGTGTGGAAATCGACCTCGAAACCGGCAAGCGGTCGCAGCGAGTCGTCGCGGTAGAAAAACTGCTTCGGCAAGTCACTGGGGCCGAGGCCGCTTTTGTCGTCAATAATAACGCTGGAGCTACCTTGATCGCTTTGGCAGCAGTTGCCGGCGGCCGCGAAGTTATTGTCTCGCGCGGTCAACTTATTGAAATCGGCGGCAGCTTTCGCTTGCCAGACGTGATGAGTGCCAGTGGGACCGTTCTACGCGAAGTGGGAACGACAAACAAAACCCGCGTCGAAGACTATCGCGATGCGATCACACAAGACACCGCCGCGCTAATGCGTGTTCACACCAGTAACTTTGTGGTAGAAGGTTTCACCGCCGAAGCGAGCCTCGAGGAGTTGATCGACCTGGGTAAAAAGCGAAATCTTCCCGTCATCGACGATATCGGTTCCGGAGCACTTGTCGACTTCAAAAAGTACGGAGTTGATCGCGAGCCCGTCGCCTCTCACAGTGTCAAAGCCGGGGCGGACTTGGTGTTGTTCAGCGGCGATAAACTGATGGGAGGACCTCAATGCGGAATTATCGTGGGTAACGCCGCACTCATCGAAAAAATTCGCAAACACCCACTGGCAAGGGCGCTGCGCGTCGACAAAATTGTGCTCGCCGCACTGGCCGCGACGCTCAATATCTACCGCGATCCAGCAAATGCGGAACGGTATATTCCACTGCTTCAGCTCCTATCCGCCTCAGAAGAAAATCTTAAGAACCGAGCAGAACGACTTGCCCCCCAATTGGAGTCCTGTAACTGTGTGGCGGCTGCCGAAGTTCTACCCGATACGACTTTCCTGGGTGGCGGATCCGTGCCCACTCAGCGAATCCCAACTTGGACTGTAGCCTTGACACCCGCCAAAATCACACTTGATACTCTTTCATACAAACTCCGCACCGGCACTCCTGCTGTCCTCGGCAGAATTCACAAAGATCAACTCATCCTAGACTTACGTAGCGTTTTGCCAAATCAAGATCGAGATTTGATTCAGGCCGTTGCCTCAATTGGCGAGGGCTAGTAGCGCTGCTCAAAGCTGGAAGGTTTGAGGAAAATCAACAGTTTGATTCTCGCGAGTTCACGCGGCGTAAGTTAGACTGTTTGGTTAACCCAACGGCTGAACATTCAGCCCGTTGGCCTCCAAAACGGAATTAATGGTCTTCTTCCCCATGAATCGATTGGCCCTAACAATCGTCCTGCCTTTGCTTCTTGTCGCAATTCCGACGAGCTGTTTGCATGCGCAAGTGCCGATCCCTCGCCAACACCATCCTTGGGGAAGTTATTCTTCGGGAGCCTGGAAGAAGGTCAAAGTCATCACCGAGATGTTCGAAGACGGGGAACTCGCCTCCACCAGTACTCAGGAAACAACCGCCACGCTCATCGAAGTCGATGAAGACGAATACGTGCTACGCGTTGAGGTTGTTGTCGAAGTCGCTGGAAAACGATTTACAGCTGACCCCAAAATCGTCCGACAAGGATTCTTTGGCGGCCGTCGTGGTGAGGGACGCACCATTAGCAAAATTGGCAATGCTCCACTGGAGATTAACAGCCGATCGATCTCCACGGAAGTTCAGCAAATCATCGTCAAGGACGATCACTCTCAAAGCATCACGTCGTTTAACTATTCGCCGGACGTTGCTCCTTACGTCCTAAAACGCGACACTGTCACCAAATCGATCGATGGAAAATCCACGCTCAATAGCACCAAGCTCGACGTGCTTGCAATTGACATGCCCTACAAAGTCCTCGCCGATATTCACTCGACGTGCGTGATTCGCACTGTTACCAAAGATAGTAAGTCGACCTCAGTGACAATTGAGATTCAAAGCGACGGAATTCCTGGCGGCGTGGTTTCTCACACCTCAAAACAAGTCGACGAAAACGGCAAACTCTCTCGTCGCAGCACACTGGAATTGCTGGACTATCATATCCCAGGTAATAACAGCCGAGCGGTCCGAGTTCTCCCGCGACGATTCCATCGCACTCGAAATAGTTCTGATCGCTAATCCACAAGGAGTCGCCGAATAGGCTCTTCCGACAGGCCATCTAGCCCGGATTATTCATGAGTAGAACTTAGCTCATTGCAAGTCGTTTGTGGACATGAGTTTGTCGCCAACTTTCCCAAAACACGGCGCAATAATAACCCGACGCGTAAGCGAGGAAACTCGCCGGATTTCCTCGCTTACGCGTCGGGTTACGAATAATCCGGGCTGGAGCACTTACATCTTCGTAGAATGGCTGCCAGCCTGTTTGACTGGCGATCAAAGACGTGAGTTTGGATGTTACAAGTGTCGGTAGAACGGTGTTGTCTCTGCTACTAAACTGGGGCAGTTTGAGAGTCTGGCTAAACGAAAAAAGGCCCACGTCGTTTGACGCGGGCCCTCGTTGTTTCAGAATATTTCAGCGTGGCTAGTTGCCCGCGCGACGCAGACCTTGCAGGACGCCGCCAAGGTTTTCGTGCACTTCCGCGGTGGCGGAAACAACTAGTGCGTGCAACGGTTGGAAGTAGAAAATCGAACCGGGACCACCAGCGCTGTCCCAGAACTCGGGATTGATCGTTCGCTCAATCAAGTCGACCAATGCGGGGCCGTGATCCGAAACGCCTTTGCCACCCGCTTGCCCCGCCGTAAATACCTTCGCCGGTCCTCCAACTGTGCTGCTCACCAAATCGAGATGGGAGCTAAGTTCACTGGTGGCGTAGGAAGCATCGCGGATGACTTCCGCGACGGCCTCGACATCAACTCGCTTACCTTCGCGAGCGAGTCGAACTTCGATGGACTTTTTCACTCGACGCAGCCGGGACCAGATTTTGGCTCGATATTCCTTTAGCGTATCGCTGGTGGAATAACGTGGGTCGGAAACCAACTCGGTGTGAAGCTCCGTCAAATCGAAAACCGCTTCGGCGTGTTGATCGGAATCTTTTACGGTCGCTTCTCGGCGCAGCGCATCGTGAATTTCTTTGCTGATGACATGATACGGACGCGGTTCCGCCTTCTCAGCTTGCTCGCCCGTCTCTCCAGGGCTAATTCCCAGAGCCAATAGAACTACGATACAACTCATTCGTCTCTCCCTAACATCAGCAGGCCCCTGCTTATCTATCTTCTTAAATCTAACCGAAAGCAGCTTTTTCTACAACAAAAACAGGTCTCATTGGAAAATCGCCAAGATAGCTGTAGATCGACGTCACAGCGGGTTTGCCCAAGTTACCTAATGTGGACATGTGGCGGGGCGTGGACTGGGCTGTGGAAAATCGAGA
>JBLHLE010000485.1:0-6073 GCA_047620805.1 Pirellulaceae bacterium | reverse complement strand
AGGTCCGTGCAACTAGCAATCTGCTAGGCAAATATCCATATTCGCATTACCCAATCAACGACGATGATCGTCAACAAGATCAGGCAATAATATAGTCCAATCCATTCGCTTGGTGGCGAAGTAATCCACCTTCCCATGATCCCCGACAACAACAACCACGGTGTAGCGATAATGGCCGTTATTGCCAAAACCATGCCGCCAGTGTTTGCTTTGCAAGCCGAAATCAGCTGACCGCGAACAGTGTGCGTCCACGATGTCGTCATTCCACACGACGGACATCGCATGCCGAACATCGACACCATCGTACAGGGAGGAAAGCCCAACTGTTGATGCGTTCCCATTCCCGCTTTCGAAGGCGTCAAGTACACCGCGATCCCCAATACCACCGCCAAAATAAGGCCAAGCCCCAAAGCGAAAATACGCTTTAGGTAATGGATCGGTTGAATCGGCTTTGAGTCAATCACAGTCGCAATTTCAATCGGGGGTGGGAGAATAGCCAGGGATGTCATCCTTCGCAATAGAGATCGACTCTTCTGGCCATATTATAGGTGGATCTTCTTGTAATAGACCTTCTCGTAATGGCCTTCATCCAGAATGAGCTAGAAGACGCTAGCATTTAAGTCTCGATGTGGCGTGCGGGGAAAAAGCCAATAGTCCGCGACGCAACAAAGAAGGCCAACCGTCGGTTGGCCTTCTTAAATGTGTCCGTTGTGAACTGGTGGACCGGTACTACAGGCGGGGCACCTTTCGCTTGGGCGGGCCCTTCTTGATCATGTTGGCCTTGTCGTTAGCTGGTGCGTTGGCATTCCCGCCACCGCCGCCATTATTAGGAGGCGCGAGGTCCGTGAATTCCTCAACCCACTTCCAACCAACTGGTTGTTCGAGTTCGCGTTTGGCGAGCAGCGCCCACGGCGTACCGGGGTGCTCTTCAACTACACGACTGAGATAAGTCTTCGCCTTGGTAGCAGACTTCTCAAGCTGACTTCCAACAGTAATTTCGTCGGCCGGAGCCAACTTCCATGTATTGTTCTTGGGGTCTTCAAAGTTAAGCCCACGCTTCGCCTTGGCCAACATTGCGTTGTAGGCTTCGGTGCGAACTTGAGCTGCCAGTACTCGTCCCATTGCCAAGTCGTATCCCGCTTTCCAACGAGGTGAGTTTTCTTCCGGGCGATCCGACTCACCTTGCTTCAATACGTCGGCGAGCCCACGAATCTTCGGCTCGATAGCGGCCGCTTGTTTCTGAGCTTCCGTCAACGAGTTGGAAAGGTCCGCTTCGCTGCGTTTAACGAATTTCAGCGCGGGATCTTCGAGTGAAGACATCCATGAATACTTCGCTGCCTCGACCAGCGCAATGCGAGCTTTGTTCGATTGTACGCGTCGCTGATATTCTGTTGGCGAAACGTAGTCGGGTCGATACTTTCGCATGACCGCAGGGTCAAAGAAATGCTCGAGGTGAGCCGAGAAGCTGTCAACTTCATTTCGCTTTACCGCACGATTCACATTTCGGTTGGGGTGAACGGCAAAATAGATACCACCGGTCTCGTAACATAGACGTGTTAGCGAAAACGGACCGAAACCAGAGTCGATGGGAGCTTTTTCTTCTTCCCAGCCTTTGAATCGCAGATTAATTCGTTCGGGCATCATCGACTCGGGGCCCTGGTTGACGCGTCCCCATTGAGGAGATTGGTCGAATTCGGGATCGGGATCAACCCACTTGACCATTGTTTCTCGTTGACCAAACGGAGCGGGAACACCGATCACGTAAACAGGCATTTCGTAACGACGACACTGTACAATCGTCTTTTCCAAACCATCGTCGTCGTCACCGATTTCGTCTGTAAAGACTACCAACATTACATTGCGTTTTGGTTCACCTGTCGCCGGATTTGCCAAACGGAATTTCTTGAATTTTTCAGCAGCCATGTAAGTCGCTGAGAATGTTCGCTCCAGCCCTGACGCGTCACCTACCACCTTGTCCACGGCCTCTTTGATCGTGGCCAGATTATCGGTCGGCTTTTCCGTCATGAAGCTGACGCGTTCGCCAAAAGCCATAACGGAAGTCAGCAACGGCTTATCTTCATACTTGCTAAACGCTGGGTTACCTGCGGCCTCGATAACTCCCAGCTCTTCGTAAATACGATCAAATCGTTCGTAAATCGTCTTGCGTTGTTGGTCCAAACTGCCCGACTGATCGAATAGCCAAACTACCAAAGTTTTACGCTCCTCAAGCGAGAGCAAGATCTCATGAGTGATGCGATCGATGGCTCCCACAGCGCCAGTAGTACCCTGGCCAGCGGAACCTTTGACTTTCAGGTTCTCCGAAAAATGCAATCCGGTTGCTTCGGTAATCGTATCGTTGATTTCAATTTGGTTTACTGTTGGTTGAGTCTCAACTTCCATTTCGTTTGGAATATCTGAGATTTCAGAAATGATCGGGGCGAGTGATTCCGCGGCGTCGACGCCGTTGACGCTATTAGCACCAATCTCTTCGTTGGGATTTTGATCGAAGTGGAATTCTTGTGGTAACTCCAACTCCTCCAATTCCTCTTCCTCATCCGGAAGCGGTATCGTGACGTTCAGAGAGATCTGGTTGTCGTGTAGCACAAACGGGATTAACCCCAAAGCTACTAACAAACATATATGGAAAACCATGCTCGAAACGAACGCCACCGAGTCACCATCAAAAGGTGTCTCTTCTTCGCCCGTTTGAACTTGCCACCAATTCTTAAGACCTTCAGTGATCTTCACGTTTGCTTCTCCCGTCCCGTTTTGCAGGGAAATTGTCCATATTCGCGGTGTCCCCGACGATGCCTAACTTGGCATGCTAGCGTCGATTCCACGAACTTCTTCCCATTCTCGCCGATTTCCCGCATAAATTCAACTAACATTGAACGTAATCCGTGGTTTTAGCAGGAGTTATGAATTCTGCGGCGTTGGGTCGCTATGTATCTAACAGTTATCTCGCTGAAAAGTACTCTAGTTATTGCAGCCATTTCTGCCAGCATATTCATCGGCAGCGCAACACATGCAACATAAACCATTGTAAACAAACAAGTTAACACAACATTTTCGGCGTCCAAGTAAGACCCAGGACTTGCCGACTCGTTTTCTGCTGACAAGAGAACCGAAAAGGTAGTAGCGAGTTGTCTGGGCCCAGTGCCTTTCGTTGACGATCGCAGCGGGACCATCTAACATTAAGAACTAAAGGCAACTTGTCCTCCACTGGCACGTGTCGGGGCCGATTTCGAGTGGTAAACCGCGTGCAGCGGCGACAAATATGAAAGTGATTTAGGTATGAAGCCAATTAAAATACATCTAGTTGTTCTAATTCTGGTCAGCGGAATAGCCCCACTTTTTGGACAAGAAGAAAAAGCGGCCCCACGCGATGTGACGATGGAAACCAGCGACAATGTCATCGTTCATGGAACGTACTACGAGGGCAGCGAAGGTAAGGAAACCGTGCCATTCATTCTCGTTCATGGATGGGACGGTGATCGCAGTGAATTCGAACCACTTGCAAAGGCCCTGCAAACTCAGGGCCATGCGGTATTGAGTATCGACTTGCGAGGTCACGGTCGCAGCACAACTGTCCGGATTGACGGAGCTGAAGACCGTACTATCGACCGTAAGAAATTTCGCACCGATGCAATGCGCAGCATGATTAACGACGTTCAACAGGCCAAACGATTCCTTATCGCAGAAAACAACAAAGGCAAACTTAATATCGAAATGCTCTGCGTTGTTGGCGCTGAGTTCGGATCACTCGTCGCTCTTGAATGGGCCCTGTACGACTGGAGCCGACGACCAATTCCCGCGGGAAAACTTGGCCGAGACGTCAAAGCAATCGTACTCCTTTCGCCTGATTATTCCTTCAAAGGACTGACGGCATCCAAAGCTATTAGGCACCCGATCGTAGGCAAATTTCTGTCCGCAATGCTAGTTTCCGGGACGGCGAGTTCAAGCAAAGGTGACACGAAAAAAATCCACACGTCGCTCGTACGAAATCATCCCGAGCCACCGGAAGCAGAACGAGCCAAAAAGCAAGATCTGTTTCTGGTAACTCCCGAGACCAGCCTCAATGGCACGCAGTTGTTAACGGAACCTCAACTGAAGGTCGCCAGCAAAATCGTCAGCTTCGCGAAACTTCGCCTAGTCGACAAACAAGACGAATTCCCTTGGCGTGATCGCTCGGCAACGTCGGCCAAGTAGTCTGATTTCAAACGATCTCAAAAACCAACTAAATCTCTAGCGACAACAAATGTCGCTGGAGATTTTTCATGCGCGAAGAATCGCAAACGCTCGCTTTTTGCCGTCTTCGATTAGGTTCGCTGCTTCCGCTGACTTCACCTCGCCCCGCTTTTTTCCCAATTCGAGCTCAAGCCGCCAAACGCTAAATGCCGATGCGAATTATGCTGAGGTGTATTTTCAGTGCAGGAGAGGCGGATGAACGGCGGAAACAAAATCGTAGTGGTTGGGTTCATAATGATTGTCGGCGTCGCCGCTGCGCTACCATTTCAACACGCTCCCCGATCCCCTCTTGAAAAAAACTCCCCGACTCAAAACGACATCGAACTGCGCTCACACGATATTGTGCACCAAACTGTTGCATCCGGAACGACGCCGGCCCTAAGCCTGTACGAGAAGCACGAAGGCACGGACGCCGAAGCGGTTCCCCCCTTTCATCCACCCAAGCTGGTACCACTACCATCGATGGACCCGACCTACAAACCACTGGTCGATGTCGAATGGCAGTCCGCTCCAGAAGCAGCTCAAACTCGCAAGGTTAACCTTCCGATTTTGCCCCGCGATCCGGTACCCGCAAGCGAAGACGACCGGGAGCTCGAATCGGCTATCGAAAACCTTCGCCAGCACGAAATAGTAGATGGCGACAGCCTCGAGTCGATTGCGCAACGGTACCTTGACGACCCCAATCGCGCTCTCGAAGTTTTCAACTGGAACCTCGAGGTACTAAGCGACCCTCAGCTTCTCCCGATCGGCAAGACGCTTAGAATTCCACCCCGGAAAAAAGCGGCCGGACCAGTGGCTCCGGCGAGAGCAGGCCACAGCGTCTTGAAGTCCGCAACCGAGCAACCAGACAGTGCGGACAACAAGAAGTCGAACGTAGACAAACGCACCAAGATGGTCCCGCTGCCAACCAATTTCTAATCGCTAACCGCCAAACCGCTCGCGCCCAATCGTCGTGGCAGGATCGTCCCAATCGTCATGGCAGGATCGTCCCGTTCGTCATGGCAGGATCGTCCCGTTCGTGGTTCCCAAAGGATATGAGGAACCTACCAACACGGACCAAAGTGAAGCGACTCATCCAACACGGTCGACTAGCGTGGAGAAGGTAAGCCCCGGATGCGTTAGCCACAAACCAACCCAAGAAATAAAAATAGCCGCTCGCAACGCAGACGGCTATTTAGTTACTTATCAAATCTCGCGATCGATCAGACAGTCAATTTATCAACGCTTTTGCGGCGAACATTGGATTCCGGTGTCCCCTTTGCCATCCACAAGAGAATGGGGGCAGCAACAAACACGGAACTGTAGGTTCCTACAGCCACACCCACCACTAACGCGAATGCGAAGCCGTGGATCCCAGATCCACCACCAGCATAGAGAATGACGACAACCAAGAGCGTCGTGAGCGACGTCAAGATCGTCCGGCTCAGCGTCTGATTGATACTCGCGTTCACCATCTCACTAGTGAGCTCCGGACTGCGACCGCGAACTTCGCGAATCCGGTCGAAGACGACAATCGTATCGTTCAATGAATAACCAATGATCGTGAGGAACGCGGCTACAATCGGCAAGCTGATCTTGAATTCCTCGATCAACGCGAATCCGAAGTAGGGCGCCAGGTAAGCGCTAACTGCAATCGCACCTAATGTAATTAAGACGTCGTGAACCAACGCCACTACTGCCGCTAGACCGAAAACAACCTTCTGAAATCTCACCCAAATGTAGCCAATAATACCCAAGAGACTGGCGCCCAATGCTACCATCGCGGTCGTTTGGGTGTCGCCAGCGACCTTGCTACCAAACTGACTAGAGGACAACCAAACCGGTG
>JBLHLE010000484.1:0-6089 GCA_047620805.1 Pirellulaceae bacterium | reverse complement strand
ACGCGACTTTTTATTTTACGACCCAGCCGCTACGGCCCGCCACAGCGAACCAGCAGACTTCGCCCTCGCAATACTCACCCAATGCAACGGACTCGCGTACCATGAAACTCCTTCGCCTCTCATTGCCGACCCTATTCACAAGCATCCTATTCACAAGCATCCTATTCACAACCATCTGCGGATGTGGACCCGCTCCCCAAGACGCTCCAAATGGCCCCGCTGCCCCGAATGGCACGAGTGCCCAAAATGGCCGGGCAAACGATGAGTCGTCAAAGGTCACAACAGAACTCAAGAGTTGGGATGAGTTTCAAGAGTGGGTGAAGTCAAACCAAGGCAAGATCGTTGTCGCCGATGTCTGGTCCACAGCGTGTGGCGAGTGCATCAAAGAGTTCCCGAACTTCGTTGCGTTCGCGAAGAAGTATGACGGCCAGGTTGTCTGCGGATCATTGAATATCGATTTCTATGGATCGAAAAAAGAGACACCCGAGTCGGGGGTTCCTCGCATTGAAGAACGACTTAACAAGCTCAAGGCCGCCGGCATTGCGAATTTCATTTCGACCACCGCCGATGAAGATGTAATGGTTGAAATTGACTCCGCCGCCATTCCAGTGAGTCTGGTATACGACACCGAAGGCAAACTGGCAAAGAGTTTCAACAACGACGCTGGCGAATACGGCGATGAAGGTTTCGAATACGCCAAAGATATTACGGACTATGTCGATTCGCTCATTGCAGCCCAAAAACAAGATTAAATCCAACTGCTCCTAAAAACTCCAAGTTCACGTTGGCGAAACAATCGCACCAATTGCACGATTCGTTAGCGTCGCATGACTGGTCCGCTTCGTCTCGGTGGCGTCGTGTTGTCGGTAGTGCGAAGATTCGAGGGCCGGATGGGAACGGGAGTCTGATTGTCCACTGCTGGCTGAGATTGAATCGACTGACCCTCTGGAAGCTGACCATCTACGCTGCGGCGTTCAATCGGTGCCGTCGTGATAGCCAGCCGCTGATTTTCATGTGGAACAGGCGTAGTATTGACGATCTGACCGCCACCAAGTTTGCCTCGCTCGTAAACAGAAACGGCAACATTTCCGAATGCCGTGCGGACAGTGGGAGCCAAATTCGGCAGGCGGTTGGCCATCTGCTCAACGCCCATTCCGTCTCTTTCCGCTTCATGTGAAATCCGACCGACGAATCGAGTCGTTTCGCGGAAGTTGTAATCGGCAGTTTTACCGACCAAAGGACTGAGCGTCTTGGTTACCAAGTCGAGAGCGGAATTGTCGATGCGGACAAAAACGTCCATCTGGTTGGAGATCGCTGGACGCCCGTTCTGTTGACGGCCACGCGTCGATCGCAACATGACAACGCAATCGCCGTCCAAAGTCGAGCGAAATAGATTCCCTTCATAAGAACCTTTGGCAAAGTAGATATGCATGTCGTCGGTACCGTAGACGAGCTCGATGTCGGCGGTCGTCCCGGCCCCATCGTCTGCCTCAAACGTATACTTACCAGTTCGAACTAAGTCGACGGAAGAAATTTGCATCATCTCCCAGATGCTTACAATCACCTCCGGGTAGCGGACCAAAAACAAATGCATTTGCGGGTCGCAGTCAATGACCTCCGTCGGCATTCGTCGATACATGCTGGGATTCGACACGACCTTCCACAGCTTCTGCTGAGTCTCTTTGGTCAACTCCTTGAACGGAATCGCACGGATCGCCGCCTCGCGAGCTTGTCGACTTGTGGACGACCCAGTCTCCTTTGACCCAGTCTCCTTTGACCCAGTCTCCTGTGACCCAGTCTCCTTTGACCCAGTCTCCTGTGACCCAGTCTCCTGTGCCCCAGTCTCCTGTGCCCAGGTGACCGTCGGGAATACGAAACCGGATAAAAGAAGAGCCATCGGTAACCATAGAGCCCGTGCATATCGCCGTCTCGGCTGACGTGACGCAATCAAAGATTGCGCGCAATCTGGGATGGTTTGCATGTCGCTTGGCATTGGCCCCCCTCGGCTCAAATAAAGCTATCAATCGGCAAACTTTGCGGGTGCTACTGATTATTCGGCCAGAGGCGACCTCGAATCCCAATCAAAATCGTGCAGTGATGAAAATCAAGTGCAGAAGCATTGCTAGCAATCCGAACCGCGATGAGCCGGGCCGCCAAGACTGGTCTTGTCAATTCACTAAAGTCGCAGGCACAATACCCACGCATGAATTGTTGCATTCGTGGGTTTTATATGATTTCACTTCGTTCAACCTTAATCGTCGCGACCACCACTATCGTGTTGCTGCTAACTGTTGCGCTAATACCAGGTCTTGGGCCGCGAGATTGGCAGGCCTACTACTGGCAGCAGAAAATTGGAAAAGCGGATGAAAACGCGGCAGTTGACCTCGTAAAGCAAGCAGGTCGGCAGGGTGATACATTTGTGCCGACTTTAGTCGAAGTGCTACGCGACAATCGCGAACTCGTTCGAAAAGCGGCAGTGCAAGTGTTGAACGATCGCACTCAACAATGGAAGTTGGATTCGTCGAACGCGGGAGCTCAAAAGATCGCACAATTGGTAAGCTTGCTGCGAAAGAATCTCGACAAACTGCCGGATGATAGCAAACAATTCGCCGCCAATATCGCATTGCGGGCTTTGATCTGGCCAACTGACAACACGGTCGTCAACGAACTTGACATGATTGGGGAATGCGAAGAGATTCTGCGGCATGTTCCTCGGCAATCCGTCGCTGCTCGGCCTCTCAATGTCACTCCGAACTCGATGCCCCAGCTTCGTCAGGAAGTTGGAACGGACAATCTAATTCCCGTTCCTTTTCCCGGCGGCAATATCCCAACGGGTTTAGTAGACCTCCCGACGCTTTCCCCCATCTACGAACCTCCGCAGAATATCCCACCTTCCACTTTTTCACCACGAGACGACGCGCGCCCGATTTCGCCAATTCTACCCCAGCCGCTCCCAAGTGCGGACGCGGAACCGATCGACCCGATTAACCAATCGACCAGCCACTCGGCGAACGACCTTGCGGACCGTTACGGCAGCCAGTCGTCTGCCAATGCTGCCGTCGCAAACGTTACCGAGCAGCCGCTGTCACCGCCGGTCTACACTCGATGGTTTTATCAACTAAACGATAAAGACACTCGATCCGCTCAACAAGCCAGAAACCAATTGGCGGAGCTGGGGTTCAATTCGCAGGCAATCGAGGTCGCACGCCGCTGTTTCCATCCCGATGCCACCGTGCGGCGCGACATCGCCAATCGACTACCGCGTTTGTCGTTGGACTTGGGACCATGGCTAACCATCCTGATGGACGACAATGACGTGGCAGTCCGCCGCACGGTCTATGGCATCATCTCGACCAGCAGCAACAAGCAACTCAACGACGCGCTGCGTAAGCGCCTGAGTCGAGAAACAAATCCCGAACTGCTAGCACAGTTCGGCCAACCCAATAGCTAGTCGAAGCACTTCCCAGCCACTCACTTGTTCCAACTCACCTTCCCTCAGCTCCGCTAAATACGCGCGCCCAGCGACGGTGTATGCACCCTCGCTCGCAATTCACGCGAAACTGATCTTGTGAACAAATAGGCATTCAGTTAAAAGGCTGCCCACTTTTTTCCGCAACTCTCTTCTTTCACAGGCTGGGCGGAGCTACCCCAAAATGATGAAATCCATCTCCCGATCATTTGCGTTCGCGGCTGTTTTGAGTCCGTTTTTTGCAACGAACGAGTCCACCGCGATGGAGATACTCGCTCCGGAGCCGAGTTCGTTTGCCGCGGAGGTCGTTCGCGACGACACAACGCTACACGCCGGCCCTGGGCGAGAGTTTTATGCAACGGACAAATTGGCGAAGGGGACTCGCGTCGAAATTTTTCGTCGCGACGAAGGGGGGTGGCTGGCGATACGCCCAATGGAATCGAGTTTTAGTTGGATGAAGAACAGTCAACTCCGTATAACGTCGGACCCGGCGACGGCGGAAGTCGTGCGCGACGGAGCGAAATCCTGGATCGGTTCGCATCGATCGAACACAAAGGGATTTCACCATCAGGTCGCATTGAAAGTCGGCGAGCGAGTCGAAATCCTCGGCAAGAAAACATTGGCGTCTGCGAGTGGAGCACTGGAAACGTGGTATAAGATTGCACCTCCTGCGGGAGAATTCCGGTGGATCCATCCGGGCCAAGTCCAACTGCTTGAAGAGCGAGCGACGCTAGTCGCCCAAACCTCGACTGACCAAACCTCGACTGACCAAACCTCGACTGACCGCACCTCGAGTGACCGCACCTCGAGTGCCCAAACCTCGAGTGCCCAAACCTCGAGTGACCGCACCTCGAGTGAGTTGAAATTTCAATCTCCTCGATCCGCTGGCTCTCGGCAAGACCCCAATTCGAATTCCCGCACAACGACGCGAACGGGATTCCATGAAGTCGCCGCAACAACACGTCCCTTCACGACTACCGCGCCGTCCTCCGCCGAATTTCACGACGCGAAGTTGGAACGACTGAAGCGGATAGATCAAACACTCGCAGAAATAGACACCTCCGATTTATCGCCGTTTCGCGAGCCCAACAAACTGCCAATCCAGCTGACTCAACAGGCCGAGAAAGTTGGCTCGAGCCCGAGACAACTTGAACAGCAAATTGAGGATTTCGACCAAAAGCTTAGACGAGTTGAAGTGAATTTGTCGCTGATGGTTGCGAATGATGTTTCGAAGTGGCGATTCAACGACCTGCGTTTGGAATTGGCTGAGCTAATTAAGAATGGAGAGACACCATTACAACGTGGGCGGGCGCGGCTGCTGCTCGAGAAACTCGAAGAGTTTGCCAAACACGCAAATCGTCGCAGCGATATCACCGCTAGTGGGAACTTCGACACCGCTGCGGTGGGAGAGGAACTTAGGCCAGTCAGCGACGAAGTCGAGCCGTTCCAAGAACCCACACTGGTACGTCAAGTCTCTCTCGAAACGAACGAAGCTATCGGCACGGGAATCGCCTCCGCGAATTCGACGGGCACGACTGTCTCGGTGCTGAAGGGTTCCTTTCCAGCCAACCGTCCGATCGTTGATGAGACGACATACGATGGCAAGGGTTGGTTAATGCCTGTTTACTCGCGTGCCGGTGACGCCCCGCGATACGCTTTGACGGACAAGAACGCAAAGGTTCTTAGCTTCGTCACTCCCGCTCCGGGCTACAACCTGCACCGGTACCTCAAAATGCGAGTCGGGATTTACGGCCAACGAAGCTACTTGACCGAAGCTAACACACCTCACATTACAGCGCATCGAGTCATCGACCTCGACCGTCACATTCGTTAGAGAATCAACTCGGCCAATCACCGCCACGCCGACGTATTCAAGTGCTCGCATCGGATGCCGTGAGCAATCACAGCCGCCAGTCGTGCCCTCCAATCGCGCCGATCAATTAGCGCCGATCAATTAGCGCCGATCAATTAGCGCCCATCTACCATCGTGAAACTATCATTTCATTTCGTTAGATTCGAGCCTACACAGCAGGGTTCGCCCGAGCTTGCCGAACGGCATATCGATAGACACTAGCGGCGCTTCGTCTTGGCGTTTCTCCGATTCACTGGCTCGGTCGACAAGTCCAACGCCGATCAGTTAGGATCCAGTCTTAAGAATTGCATTCAGAGCGGGGCAAGGCGGTTCACTGCACTAACAATTGATCTCCCCCACACTCAAATTAGAGGCAAAAGATGCACCCGCTCCTGCAGGATATTTTTCCCATTAGCGATAACGAGGCGCTGTTCAATCACCTCGCCAGTGGCGAACTGCTGGAAGACGTTCCCGCACCACGGCAACCGAAAACGCGCCGGGCCGCGTTGCTGGTTAATATCGGCCTGGCGTTGGTCGAGTCGATCCGCAGCGGCGATGTGGCTCCTTTGGATTCACTGCTAAAAGCGGCTAGTATTAACGACCGTATTGTCGCCGTGGGAGAAATCGTCATGACCGACTTTGCATTGCGCGAGCGCGGGGAGGAATCCGCCTTAGTCAATGCGATGACGAATCTCGCTTTTGAACAAGTCAACGAATGCGGTCAATTCGTTGAGACGACCGCGCAGGATGATGCAGCTGACGAAGAAC
>JBLHLE010000483.1:0-6093 GCA_047620805.1 Pirellulaceae bacterium | reverse complement strand
GCGGTGATGTGGCTGCCGTTGCAGCGGCACTGGATGATCGTATCGCTGGCGTTATGGTCAATAACTTCGGCGGGCCGGAGCCAGAGAACGGATACCCATTGCCGCCCGATGCTGAATTGTGGTTTCAGTATACCTCTTCGGGAAGTTGGGAGTCGACTCGAAATTTGCGACTTTCTGCTCGCGATGGTTTTCTGCCCTGGACGATTATTGCATCACTGGCGCCGCGGCGACTTGTCTACTACCACGAATTCTATTGGGACCGTGAACAAGATCCTGTCTGGAAACGGTTACAAACAATTTACGGATTCTATAATTCGGTCGATCGCCTAGCTGGATTGTCGGGTCACGGTTTCGTTGTGGGGTCGTCGCCCGAGAATACTCATTGGACTCCGCAAAGTCGAGAACTGCTCTATCCGGCTTTCGAACTTTGGTTCGATATCCCAAACCCGAAACAGGAATACGACAAATTGTTTCCGGAAGAGCAGCTGCTGTGCCTTACTACTTCAGCCGCCAATTCCAACATTCGACCAGCAGAAGAGAGGCCAGCAGCGTTGCCGCTGTATCGCATATGTTCCCAGCTTGGAGCCGATCGCGGAGCGGACGCGCGTCGCAAACTTGCCAGGCTTTCCGCCGCCGAACAAAGAGCCAGACTGCGAACTCAATGGACTGAATTATTGGGGGACATTAGTACGACAGGTGAGCCAATCGTAGCAAACCGCGAACAAGAGCTACTCGGCGATGTTTGCGTTGAGCGGATTCAACTTAGAACGGAACCGGGAATCATCGTGCCTGTTGTATTGCTCGTACCAAACTCCTCGCCTCCGCAGTCAGAGGAATTAAAAAGAGGGACGACTGGTACGGTTTCACGGCGCGTCGTGGTCGCAATCTCGCAGTCCGGAATCCAACATTTCCTGCATCATCGCAACGAACAGATCGCCGAACTGCTCGACGCGGACACGGCCGTTTGCCTTCTCGACGTGCGCGGGACAGGCGAGACGGATCCAGGAGATGGCAGAGGTCGTCGCAGTGCTGCCAGCTCGATTTCGTCTAGCGAATTGATGCTTGGTCAAACACTGGTCGGTGCGCGACTACGAGATTTGCGACAGGTGGTTCGCTATCTTCGCGAGCGCGATGAATTAAACGGCGATCGGGTCGTTTTGTGGGGAGACAGTTTCGCGGCCACAAACGCACTGAATTGCAACTTCGCTATTCCGCATGGAATCTCTGGGCGGCCTCACCAGTCCGAACCGCTAGGCGGTCTGTTGGCTCTGTTAGCCGCATTATTCGATGAGGAAATCGAAGCCGTCTATGTGCATGGCGGACTGACCGGATTTCACCATGTGCTCGCCAGCCCCTTTTGCTACCTGCCGCACGATGTCGTCGTTCCAGGCGTACTCACGACCGGAGATCTCTGCGACGTTGCGGCCGCGATTGCTCCGCGGCGATTGCGACTGGACAGCCTTGTCGACGGATTGAACCGCCCCCAAACCGTCGAACTAGCTCGACAACAATATGCAACAACAGCGAAGAGCTACCGACAGGCAAATGCCTCTCAAAATTTTGAGATTACACTTGATCAACCGTCGATTGCTCAGTGGTTGCCGAGAAATTACCCTGCCCAACCCAAGTCAGCACCCAAGTCAGCACCGCAGTCAGCACCCAAGTCAGCACCGCAGTCAGCACCGCAGTCAGCACCGTAGTCAGCACCGCAGTCAGCACCGCAGTCAACACCGTAGCGACTCTTGTTGAACTTTACTCGGTCGCTGCGTTCTTCGCGGGACGGGTCTGACATTCGTTGAAGGTCAAGCCGCAATTGGGCTAGTTTCGATCGTATGTACCCTGCATGTCTTGCAGTGAGGTGACGCGTTCGAGATGCGAACTGCGGTGTGATTGCAGTGATTGAGCTCTTTGTGGAGCATTTCTCGCTGCGGTGTTTGCGAATTGGAAGCTCGCATTATCGCCAAATCCGTCAATATTTGATTGATCAAACGAGGCGGGTTGGTTTGGCGAAGCGTCCTCGGCTGTCGGCATACCGTTGGGAGAAGGAAAGCCTTCGACGTATGGCACGTACTGCACACCGTCGCGAGAAGTCTCGACCAGCGGAAGCAGTTCGTCGCCATAGACTTCTGTTCGTTGGAACGATGCCAGAGAATCGCGCGCCATGTCGAAAGTGGGATCGGCGGCCAGCGACATTTTGAAGCACGCGATTGCTTGTCCCTCGAGTTTCTTCGTTGCGTAGATGAAGGCCAGGTTGTAATAAGCCTCTGCTTCGGAACCGCCCATGGAAAATTCCCTCAACGCTTCTTCGTAGCGTTTTTGGTGGCCTAGCACCATTCCCAGGTTGTTATGGAATCTGGCTTCGGAAGGGTCGGCGATGAGCGCTTTGCGAAGGGCGCTTTCGGCTTTTGCAAGTTGGCCATGGAGAAAGAAACTGTACCCTAAATCGTTGAACAATTCCGAATTGGTAGGGTCCAGTTGGATGGCGGTTGTGTAAGCCACCTGAGCTTGTGGAAATCGTTTTACCTTGTCGAGGCAAACGCCAAGACGTTGAAAGACTTCCCCGCGCTTGGGGAATTCTTTTGACAGTGTCTTGTAAGTGGCGATGGCCTTATCCCATTGCTGAGTGCTTTCTTGATTGCGGCCCTTGGCCATCCGAATCCCGAACGAGGCATCGTTATTCGCTTGTTCGCTTCGGTTTCCGAGCGGATTTGGGAAGCTGTCGAACATCTTGCCAAACTGCGGTCCGCTGGTGCAGCCTGTCGAAGTCGCCAATATCGCGATGATTGCAGTGAAGATAAGTTTTTTCATCCCGGGACTCTCATCATTTCAACAGTGAGTGATGTAAAAGTTTTTCTGCAGCGAACGAACAAAACGCGACTCGCCGTTGTTCGGCGAGCCGCGTGTTGGTTTCGCTTTCTCGACTTAGAATCCCCTGCCGCCGCCGCCGCCGCCACCGCCACCACCACCACCGGATCCGTTGTTACGGCCGGAGAGGATGGATTGGTAGGCTCGCTCACCTTCCATGGCCGTGAAGCCTTCAACGTAAGCTGGAGCGATGATGACTCTGCGGTCCATATTGGTGAATCCCATTTTACTGAGTTGCTCGAGCACGTATCGTCGTCGAGCGCGATCGAGATCGGGAGAAGGATGGAAAGCCTTCTTTTCTATGACAATGGGAAAGGGCACGTGATCAAGTCGCAACGCCACTGACTCGATATGCCGCTTAGCAGCAGGTGCGAATCTCGCAGTATCACCTACGAATTCGTGATCGTAGAACACGAAGTCGGCCGCTTCCGCATTCGTCTGCTGGGTTTCCCAGAAGGCGTCGGTATTCTGACCGAGTACAAACGGACGGTCTACCTCGGGGCCGTACTCTTTTGTTCGTCCGATTCCACCACATTGCTGGCTGGCACACCCTGACAGGCTAACGGAGGCGAACAACACGAGTGCGAGCAACCACCGGCTGGTTCCTAGATCCAAATTCATGGCTATCCCTTGTCCCTCAATCAAATGGGGTCACTTTTAACAATCTAAAGGTTGCAACTATTCACCGTGACCGAATGGACCAGACGTATAGTCTGGGCCGTGGTAACGGTTGCGAAGTCGCGGCCATACTGTGCTACGATAGTCGCGTGAAGGATGTCCCTCGATCATTCCGTTGAGGAAGAATTCCATACCATTGGGTTCTGTAACATCGAAACCAGGTAGTGGTGGAGTTTCCTCAGCGTCCATCGGATGGATCAGCTCTGGCGTAACCAGGATGATCAGTTCCGTTTCGTTCCGAGAAACGCTACGGGATCCGATGAGCCAAGTTAGGAAGGGCAGGTTGCCCGAGCGGCTGGCTGTCATACTGTCGTCCAGTAAGCCGGCGATCGCGAGCGTTTGACCTTCACGCATCTCGACAGTCGTGGTGACAGCTCTTACCGAGAGGCCAGGTGTTCCACCGACGGAGTTGCCACCGTCGATCGCACTGAACTCGGGAGATATAGCGAGCCGGATTTTGTCCTTGTCGATGACGACGGGCAGGAAGCTGATAATCGCACCATAGGCACGGAATTGAGTGGAGACAGCGTTCAATCCAGCACTTCCAACCACAGTCGGTACCGCAAACTCGCCACCAGCATGGAACGTCGCAGGACGGCCACTCATCGTGACTAGCGTTGGTTCCGAGAGAACTCGGATAACGCCTTGCGTCTTCAGGTAGTTGATGCCGATTTCGATATCGCCAGCATCGAACTGGGTCAGCAAGGACGGTGTTCCGCCGCCTGCAGCCGCGAGAAGAGAGTTAATAAACAACGCTCCGCCCTCATTGTCTTTGAAGTTTGCTTCCGCATGGAAGTCCATGCTCAAACCTCGGCCAGCAGATCGAGTCAGTTCGGCGATCTTTACTCGCAGAGCAACTTGCTGGACACCCGGAACCGTCAACATGTTAATGATCTGGAGGTTCGGACCTCGTTGATCACCTGTTGCCTCTTCGTCGAGAACGGCGACCGCAGAACCGTCGTTGAGCGAACCGCGACCACTACCTCGAGAGTTTCGGCTGCTGAACGATTGCGTTCGGAGGATCGACATTATCTTCGCCGCTTCTTCCGCGTCCTTCGCTTGTCCGCGAATGATCAGTTTGTTGGCGATGACTTGTAGATAGACTTTGCTATTGGGGAACAGATTGCGGAGCAACTGTTCCAGCAAGGCGTATTCTTTTTCCCGTTTCGTAACGACGGCAATATCTGGGTCGACATTGACCAAATAGGTCACCGGACGGCGATCGCCACCATCGAACCAGAAGGTCACGTGCGTAGCTCCAGTCGATTTACCGATAATGGAGACTTCCCGCGGAGTGTGTTGAGCAACTTCGCAAATACCTTGGTCCACGACTGCAACGCGGTAGATATCAAACGGAGCTCGCAGTAGTTTACTGCGACGAACATTGACAGTCATCGTGTTACTGGCATCGATGATCTCGAAGTTTCCGTCTCCCTGCTGGTTAACCAGCGAAGCATTCTGGTAAACATTGTTCTGGTAAACATTGTTGGTCTTTATCGCCAGTTTCGGATAGTGGCGGTTTTTGCCGCCACCCGTCGATGTGCGAATTTGACTTTCCTCGATCACTTCAAAAGTCGGATTTGGACCTTGAGTTGGCTGTGGTTGAGTAGTGTCGCCAACATTCGCTGTTGCTGCAGCATTGGGTTCGGCAGCAGGAGGCAACAAGGGAGTCGCCGCTTCGTTGGCTTGCTGAGCGAGTGGTTTACCGGCGACGGCTTTGTTGAGTTCAGCCGTTTTTCGGTTCGCCGATTCCAGCAGTAAGTTTTCGGAGCGTTCGGGGCCCCCAAGTGGACCTTGTTGCGACCATGCGCCGTCTGCCTTTTTTGCTTCGGTGGGCTTGACGGCTATAGCTGGAGGGATTGCCTGGTTGGCATTCTCCTCAACTGCTTGTCGCGGAGCAGGAGGTGGAATCAGATTCAACGCGGGCGGATCGGCGATCGTCGGCGCCGAAAGCGTACCGTCGAGCTTTTGATTCGCTTGGTCTTGTTCCCCGGCCTCCACGAGATTGACCTGTCGCACCTGCCGCTGATTGTAACTGGGTGATACCAGTTTAATCTGAGTTCGAGGGGCGCGAGCTGGTCGTAGTGCCACGTTGCTCGAGCCCGCAGCATACTGTTGCGGTCCAGATGGGATCGCAGTGGCATCTCCGATTCGCGCCGAGGCACCTCGATCTGGATTGTACGTAGAAGTGCGGCTGCCCGCTGCATCAAGTGGGATATCACCCACCCGCAGCGTCGCTTTGAGCGGCGTCTTCTGTATATCTCCCACCGACGCTTTCGCGTTGGAAGATGTTGGGGTTTCTGCCAACAAGTCCAAGGGACTTGTTACGGAGATCGCGGTCAGCAATGCGGCAGAAATAATCTGTCGTAGCTTTCGCAATACGCGAGTTTTGTGTAATGCCTTACGTCTCTTCATCGGCGATTCCCCCCCTGAATTCGCACGTGATGTTATTCACAGCTGCGAGCTTCCTGTAAAGTCCTTCACGAGTTCTTTGCATGGCAGACCATTGCACACGGGCGCAATTTTTTGGTCTGCAAGTTCGTATCGGGA
>JBLHLE010000482.1:0-6096 GCA_047620805.1 Pirellulaceae bacterium | reverse complement strand
GTTTCGCGCAGATAAGATCGAGTGTGAATGCGCTCGAGTGTGAATGCGCTCGAGCGTGAATGCGCTCGAGTGTGAATGCGCTCGAGTGTGAATGCGCTCGAGTGTGAATGCGCTCGAGCTCAGACAAATGATTTACTTCAAGTGGCCGCTTTACTTCAAGTAATTGAGTGCATTGGAGTAGATCCAGATGCCAAGGTCCTGCGGCATGAAGAGGCACATCGAGATGCTTTGTCCCATGTCGTGTGGTGGGCGTTCTAATAGCACCTCCATGATATTCGCAATCAGTCGGTAGGGATAATGAGTGGAGTCGAAGAATATAGCCAATTCCATTCGCCCGCCGTTGGCGTAGGCGCGTTCAATTTTGGCCTGCTTCATCCGCAGTATCAGGGAGCCTATTAACGACTCGCGCAGGTATCTTCCGTAAACCAGTAGCGAGGCTAAGCCCAGCACGGAAGCGACGCCATAGAAATTCACGCCAATCTAGAAGAGCCAGCACAGTGGAAATGGCCAAAAGAACATCAGTCCTCCCATGACGAGGTGCCCGCTGTTTTCAACCCAGCTGATCAGTTCCCAACCCATCGTGTCTTCATTCTCGTCAAAGTTGAACATCAGTCTGCGGACGTCTTTCAGCACGTAATCGGGGTCGATTTTCGGCGCGGCGTATAGGTCGAGTCGTTGCCGTACTTCCTCGGTGACCCAAAACCAAGCGGGCATTGCCTTGCCAATCGTCTCCTGGTCGTCCAGCGGGAATGCGTCGAGGACTTCGTTGCTGTGGGTGGCAATGTAGTTTTGACATGTCACGACGCTTTGATCGGCTTGTTCAAAGTTCAGGGTCGCGTAGTCAACGATGGTCCGATCCATCAAATCGCGAACGGGATGTCCGTTAAGGAAATTCTCGCGAACGACCAGATACTCCTGGATTCTTTGCGTGCATTCGAGTTCGTATTCGCTGTCCTCGGTTAGGTGGCCTGTATTTTGATCGATAAACGAAACGACGGAGTCGATCCAGGACTGGGGGGCTTTGAACAATGCTCGCCGCAAGATGCGTACATAGAAGGTGATTTTGGCGTCGACCCTAAAATCTCGCAGATTGTTTTCGCAGCGTTCCAGTGCTTGCTGAAACGCGTCGAAGTTGGTCGCGCCAAGTAGTCGTTCCCAAAGTCGTTCTGTTAGGTAATAGAACCGATCGCTGGAGACAATGTTGGAGACGGTTAATAACACACTCGCCAAATTGTCGTCTCTTATTTTTTCGCCGAGGTACGTGTAGACCAATCGAAAAAGTGCCTGGTCATGTGGGTGAACCCGCAGGCCGTTCAGAAGCCATTGCAGAAAGTGAAATGAGTCTCCGGTTTGATTTTCAACCAAGTCAGAAAGCACGGCGAGACAATAGAAATCGTAGGGCGTCTTGTATTTCCTCGCACGCAATTCGGCGTACAGTTGTTCTACGGGCTCGTCGGCGAGTCGTTTGATGAATGTCTTTGGATGAGTTGATTCTGGATGAGTTGATTCTGGGCGTGGTTCGCTGGATTGTTTGGATTCGTCGCGGGGCTCGGGATTTCCCGGTTTGTTGCGAGAGGAGATTGGTTGCCAGTCTGCGGGGAGGATAGGCAAAGCGGACATATTCTGACCGTAACGTAGTTTTCCATCCAGTTCTTCGTAAGCGGCGCGGATCTTCTGAAATTCGTCGGGGAATCTTTCCGGCTTGAATCGTCGGATGAGGGCATTGTATTTTCGCTTGAGTTGTTTGCGATCGAATTCACTTGGGAGATCGAAGAAGCCGACCGGATCCAAGGGCAGCAATTCCCAGCGTGGCTCGCCTTCGCCACTCATAGTATCCACCTCAATATCCAGAGGAAGAGAATGAAAGCTACAACGAGAATCACGACAGGCAATTCGATGCCAAACGAGATCTGGCCGCGTCTCCGTTGCCGTTCGACATTGGTCAACCAGTCCGATTCCAATGCGTAAAGTTCCGGGAATTCGTCCCGAATTGTCCGCGCCATTTTCTTGTAGTCGGCAAGGTTGTCGCTGGAGGTCAGCGAGCGGAGGATCTGTTTGCGAAATGGACCGGCGTGACGGGGTGGCAGGACAACGATTCTCTTTAATGCGCTGAGCATCATCGGACGCGATTTCGCGTGCTTGGCGAGCTGATCGATTTGTGTTCGCAAGCGAGTGACTTGCTTTAATCGATCGGCTGCCGCTCGAATGTCCGGCAGTTCGTCCACGATCAGATCATCCAACCGGTTGAGCATTTCCGCGGGACTGGTTTGCCAAAAATGAATTCGAATCTGTTCCAGCTCTTGTTCGGCTAGCTGCCGTCTTTGGAAACTATCCATTTCGTGGTTCATGTTGACTGGCGGGGTGCCGAAAAACTGGGCTCGCCGCCGCAGGATTCGCTCGGAGTCGTGCGCCGGATTAAATGCCAGCATGTCGCGTGCGTACTGCAGTCCTTCGCTATCTGACATGGACGACTCCGCTACTCGTAGTTAAACCCGAGTTGGTTGATCGTTATCAGCAGTCCAGATCGCGCATGGTCAAAGAAGTCGCGATCGCCGGAAGCCATTGCTTGCTCAAACATGTCGATTGCTTCCTCCAGTTGTTCGCGTTGGTGCTTGTTGACTTCCCCCACGATCTGCTCGCAATAAAGCACAAGTCGTTGGTTTTCCACATCGTCGCGGGGGTAGAACTTCAGCTGTTGTAATCGGCTGACAGCCTCGTCGATCAGTTCCTGGCTCATGCCGGATGCATGTTGAGTGAGAACTGTGTGAAATTTCTTGCCCGTTGACGGAACAAAAGCTTCGACTTCAATGATGCCGTTAATATCGTAGGTGAACCGTATGGCGATTTCGGTTCCCGGAGGGCCAGGGGGTATTTCTTCGACGCGCAGTTCTCCCAAAAGGAGGTTGTCTTTGGTCTTTCTCGCTTCGCCTTGAAAGACTCGGACAAGGATTTCTCTTTGATTGTTGATGATGGTCGAAACGGTTTCTTCTCGCGAGACGGGGATCGTGGTGTTGCGGTGGATAATTGGTTGGAAGTAACCCGGCATGTGCTGATGTCCGAATTCTTTGACGATTTCAACGCCCAGTGTATGTGGGCAGACATCTGTCATCACCATGTCTTCGACCGCTCGATCGTCGTTAATCAACGCGGCTTGTACGCTGGCTCCCAAACCGACGACTTCGTCGGGGTTGAACTTCATCGAGGGAGCGAATTGGAATTGTTCTTGCAGATACTCGTGCATGGCGAGCATTCTCGTGGCTCCACCGACCAGGATGACGTCTCCAATCAATTCGGGCTCGACGCCGCCATCTCGCAACGCTTTCCCTACCGGTCCGCCCAGTCGTTTTAGTAACGGCTCGCAGATGAGTGCGAAGGAGTCGCGATTAAGCGCGAAGGCCGGAGTCGATTCGTCGAATTCACCTTGCTCGCTGGGTATTCGAATGGCGACTTCTTCGACTTCGAATAACTCCCGCTTCGCCTTCTCGCTCTCTTGGCGGAGTCTGGCGACGCGCAGCGGCTGTCGCATCTCCGCGGTTTCCAGTAGCAAGTTGATTTTCTTCAACGCCGAAGAAACGATGCGGTCGGTGAAGTCTTCTCCTCCCAGGAAGTTTTCGCCCG
The DNA here is from genome assembly GCA_047620805.1 of Pirellulaceae bacterium. Lineage (GTDB taxonomy): Bacteria > Planctomycetota > Planctomycetia > Pirellulales > Pirellulaceae > JBLHLE01. Next base: position 2,478 of record JBLHLE010000482.1, on the reverse strand, counting down.
ACGTCGACACGATCTCCAATGTTCCTTCAAAGATCTCCATCAACGTGACATCGAACGTTCCGCCGCCGAGATCAATCACCAGAATGTGCTTCTCGGCATCCCGTTCGTGAAAGCCGTAGGTTAGCGCGGCGGCTGTCGGTTCGTTGATAATTCGCCGTACCGTTAAACCCGCCAATTCGCCGGCCAACTTGGTTGCCTTCCGCTGATGGTCGTTGAAATAGGCTGGTACGGTGATGACGGCTTCGTCAACCGATTCTCCCAGGTATGCTTCGGCATCACCTTTGAGAGACTTCAGCACCAAGCTGGAAAGTTCCGCCGCGGAAAACTCTTGGTCCGCAACTGCGAGCTTGCGGTCTGTGCCCATGTATCTCTTGAACCGGGAGGCAGTGCGATCTGGTTTGGTAACTTGCAGACTTACGGCGGGAGCGCCGATGATGACTTGACCATCGTCGAGAATCCCAACGACTGATGGCGTGAGAACATCGTTGTGAGCGTTGGGAATTAACTTCGGCTCGCCGTCCTCAAATATGGCGCACAGAGAGTTGGTGGTGCCGAGATCGATTCCAACTATCTTGCTCATGGAGACGACTATTCTTTCGTTCTTCGATTAAACTGCGACAGCTTCGTCAGGAGTCGTTGCGATCTGTGCCAAAGCCAAACGGGAGCGGAATTCGCACGCCACCGGTCGGTCCTAACCACCCGTCGGCCTGCATTGTATCCGAATCCGCGAGCGAGGGAATGATCTGCGGCTGGTACGTTCGCCGACGATCGCGGTTTGGTGCAGTTTTTGAATGGCGTGTTTGACTTGGATACGTTGGTTGCCGGACTACGATTTGAGAATACAACTCGGCGCAACCACTTGGGCCGAGAGGGATCGAGAGTACTAGCTGCTGACCACGATCTTTAGGTCTGCGAAGAAATTTGGGTAAGTCTTAACGGTGCAGCCTGGGTCACTGATGACAACACCCGGGACCCGTAACCCAACGAGGGCCAGACTCATTGCCATTCGGTGATCGTTGTAGGTGTCGATCACGGCGCCCGACAATGGGGCCGGGTGGACGCGGATACTGTCCTCGGTCTCGTCGACGCGAGCTCCGAACTTACGTAATTCGCGGGCCAAGTCGCCGATGCGATCCGTTTCTTTGTGTCGAATGTGGCCGACGTTCGTGATAGTCGTGGGGCCATCCGCAAACAAAGCGACGGCCGCCAGAGTTTGCACGGTGTCGCTGATGGCATTCATGTCGACCTCGATTCCCCGCAATTGCTGCGTGGATTTTACCGTAATCGAATCCGAGTCGTACTGAACTTCGCACCCCATTTGTTCCAGGCAGTCGCAGAATTCTACGTCGCCTTGCAGTGCAGCTTTGGAGAGTCCTTCGACCGTTACCTGACCACCGCAGATCGCGGCCGCGGCCCAAAAGTAACTGGCGGCGGAGGCGTCCGGCTCAATCGCGTATTGACATCCTTGGTACTTCGATGTCCCCGGGATTTCGAAGAACTGTAGCTGGTCCGAATTCGCATTTACGCCGAAACTCTTCATGACTCGCAGAGTCATCTCCACGTAGGGCTTGGAAACTAGTTCGCCTGCGACTTTCAGCGTTACGTCTTGTTGTGCGTAGGGGGCGGCCATTAGTAGCCCGCTGAGATATTGGCTGGAGATGCCGCCGTGGATTTCGGCAACACCGCCGGGCAACCCTCGTCCCGCTACGACGACGGGCGGGCAACCGTTATCGTTTTCGCAACGCGTCTGTGCTCCCAATTGATTGAGGGCATCGAGAAGATCGCCGATCGGCCGCTCGCGCATACGAGCGATGCCGTCGAGTCGGATGTCCGCTGAGCCTGTGGCGACCATGGCGGTAAGGAATCGAATGCTGGTGCCACTATTGGCGACGAACAGCGACGTTGGCTCGGTGCCAAAGTCGCCGCCACAACCGGTTACATCGAGTATCGTGTGGTCGTTGTTTGCGACGACATCGAGTTTTAATTGCCGCAACGCGTCGCACATGACTCGCGTATCTTCGCTGTCGAGCGCGCCGGTCAGCCGCGAATTTCCTTCGGCAAGCGCGGCGCAAATCAACGCTCGATTGGTGATGCTCTTCGACCCCGGCGGTCGAATGCTCGCGTGCAGTGGCCCGCACGGCTGTATTGCAATGGAATCTGCAGACATTACTGTTTGGTCGTCAAAGGTTTTGCGGAATTCGGACGGGACTGCTACTGGCCGCTGATTTACTGGCCGCTGATTTTCCACAGGTGCTCGTCGGTGCGGACGAACATTGCGTTACCGGCAACGGCGGGAGAGCCTTTAACCGCTTCGCCGAAATCGCTCACTCCAATCACCTCGCCTTTTTCGTCACCCAGTTGTATGACTTTGGCGACACCGTCTTGATTGACGACATACATCTTGCCATCGGCGATGACCGGAGTTGCCCAGTATTTACCCTCCAGCCGAATTTGCCATTTCAACTCGCCGCTGGCGAG
>JBLHLE010000481.1:0-6110 GCA_047620805.1 Pirellulaceae bacterium | reverse complement strand
ATTGCGAGTTTGCTTTTGCTTGTTCCAGACCAAGTCGTCTGCGGCGAGACTTTGCAAATATTTCCGCAGTCGATCAAGTTGCGGGGCAAATCGGGGCAACGCTTCATGGTCTTCCGCTCCCATGAGGGGGGGGATATCGATGTTACGGACCAAGTCGAAACGAAAGTGGACGACGAATCTGTCGTTCGAGTCGTCCAGCAGAATCGCATTGAACCGCGCGGAGATGGCATTGCTAATCTAACGGTACAACTGGGGCAACTGTCCGCCACCGTTTCTGTTCAAGTGGACGGCTTCGCCGCTCAACATCCAGTCAGCTTTGAACTCGACGTGCAGCCGATTTTCAGTTCCTTTGGCTGCAACGCGGGCGCCTGTCACGGGACAGCTAGCGGGCAAAACGGGTTTCAATTGAGTCTGCTCGGATTCGACTCGGATTTCGACCATAACGCCCTGACAAAACACGCGCGAGGACGACGAGTGTTCCCCGCGATCGCGAGTGAAAGTTTGTTGCTTAAGAAGGCCACTGCGGCGACTCCGCACGGCGGCGGCGAGAGGTTTCGGCGAGACAGTCCGCAATACGACGTACTACTGCGTTGGATTGCGGGCGGAACGAGACGACGCCTCGAAGGCGAGCCACAGTTAACGCGAGTGGAAGTTTTTCCAACTTCGCAAGTCCTTGCTCCCGGTGTAACGCAACGACTTTTGGTGACGGCTCATTTTAGCGACGGCTCCAATCGCGATGTCACCGATGTCACGTCCTTCCAATCGAACGAGAATGTCATCGTTGCAGTCGACAGAAATGGTGTTGCGCGAGCGGGAAGCCTGCCCGGCGAAGCAACGTTAATGGCTCGTTACCAAGGGTTTATCGCAACGTGCAATTTGGCGATTCCACATCTTTCTCCGCCATCGGACGACTACTACAAGGGCCTGCCGCGGGCCAACTTCATTGATGAGTTAGTGATTCTGAAACTGGCCTCGCTGGGAGTTTCGTCATCGGAACCGATTGGCGATGCAAAGTTCTTAAGACGGGTCTTCCTAGACGTCATTGGGAGAATTCCAACAGTCGAGGAAACTCGGGAATTCCTCAACGATTTGTCTCCCGACAAGCGGCATCGGCTGATCGACCGGCTATTGGAGCGACCCGAGTACGCCGACCATTGGGCGAGTAAATGGAATGATCTATTGCGCCCCAATCCCTATCGCGTCGGGATCAAGACAGTCTTGAACTACGACAATTGGATTCGGAGTTCGTTTCGCGAGAACAAGCCGTATGATCAATTTGTCCGCGAGTTGATCACGGCCAAGGGGAGTGCCTGGCGAAAGGGACATTCAACTCTTTTTCGCGATCGTCGGTCGCCCGACGAATTGACGACAATGGTCAGTCAACTATTTTTAGGCATACGATTAGAATGCGCGAAGTGCCATCACCATCCGTTTGAAAGTTGGTCCCAAAACGACTTCTATAGCTTTGCCGCTTACTTCGCCAAAGTTGGTCGCAAAGGACCTGGGCTCTCACCGCCGATTTCGGGCGGCGAAGAGATTATCTTTAACCGTGGGACCGGCGATGTAACGCATCCACTGACCGGCGAGGTTCTTGCTCCTCGTCCACTGTTTGGTGTGGATGAAGCTAAACCCGCTACCGAATCCACCAGTGTCAATGCCGAAGCTTTAGCAACTGCGGATCCCCGCGATGAACTAGCAGATTGGATGACGTCCAAATCGAATCCATTCTTTGCGGAGGTCATGGCTAACCGTGTTTGGAAAGAAATGATGGGGCGGGGTATCGTCGAACCAGTCGACGATTTGAGAGTAACGAACCCTCCAACCAATGCTGCGCTGCTGGAAGCTTTGGGTAAGCATTTTCAAGAGCAGAATTACGACATCAAGGCGCTAATTCGCGTTATCGCGCAGTCCAATATTTACGCGTTAAGTTCCCTTCCAACAGAGACTAACGTCACCGACCGCCAACTGTTCTCGCGGCACTACCGAGTTCGCTTGACGGCCGAAGTATTGCACGACGCCATCGTCGATATTACCGGTGTTCCGACAAGTTTTTCTGCCATGCCTGACAAGTCGCGGGCAAATCAGATCTGGACGCACCGAGTCGATTCGATCTTCCTCGACACCTTTGGGCGTCCGGATCCCAATCAAGACCCACCCTGTGAGCGGCTCGAGCAGTCAACTGTCACTCAGGCCTTGCATCTGATGAATTCGCGAGAGTTACAAACAAAGTTTTCTAGTGACTCGGGCTGGGCGAATACGCTTTGCGAAGCCGATTTGGATAGTAATGAGGTCGCCGAACGGCTTTACCTCGCCATCTTTTCTCGATTTCCCAGCGATGAGGAACGTCAACTTGTCGCGCGTTGGCTCTCCCGAGCCGGGCTTCAACGCCGCCAAAGCATCGAGGACCTGATGTGGGCATTAATCAATTCACCAGAGTTTTTCTTTAAGGATTAGGTGATGTCAGTTCACAAAAATTGCGCCGGAATTTCTCGACGGGATTGCTTGCAACTCGGTCTGGGAGGAACGTTGGGGATCGGGCTCGGTGCCGGACTGCAGCAGCGCATTTTTGCGGGCGAAGAGGTGCAGAAGAGTCGGCAGGCGGATAGTTGCATATTGATTTGGATGGATGGGGGCCCAACCCATTACGAGACGTTCGATCCGAAGCCTGAGGCTCCCGCAGAGATTCGAGGTCAATTCGAGGCGATCGACACGAATGTTCCGGGAGTGCAGTTCTCGAAACACATGCGTAACTTGGCTGGCATCGCCGACAAGATCTCGATTGTCCGCTCCATTCGCCACAACCAAGGGAATCACGGTGCGGGTAATCACTATATGATGACCGGTTCGCCGCCTCGGATTCCGGTCGGTTGCGGCGCGTTCGTCAGTTTTCATCCAAGCATTGGTTCGGTGACTGCCCACGAATTGGGAGCGCCCAACGGCATTCCTCCATACTTTTCAATTCCTCGAATGTCGCGCAGCGGCGGCCCGAATTTCCTGGGAGCAAGCTTCGCGCCTTTTGTCGTCTCGGACGACCCAAATAGTTCTAGTTTCCGCGTTCGCGATGTCGCGCTACCGTCAGGCCTCACCAGTGACAGGAATATCCAACGGCGAGATCTGAGATCGCAGGTTGATCAATTACGTCGACTGAGTGACGGGGCCGCGGGCGACCCGGTTGCTGCAATGGATAAGTTCTACGAGCAAGGCTACCAACTGATCGATTCACCTCAGGCGCAAGAGGCATTTGACATCCAGAAAGAACCCGAGTCCGTGCGGGAAAAATACGGCCGAAACTCTTTTGGACAAAGAGCACTCCTGTCGCGTCGACTCGTCGAAGCTGGCGTTCCCTTCGTCACACTGTACGACGGCGGTTGGGATCATCACCGCGACATGTTCAACTCACTCGACAAAAGACTGCCGCCCTTCGAAAGTACGATCGCGGCACTAATCGAGGACTTGGAAGATCGTGGCATGCTAGAACGGACGCTGGTAATCGCGCTCGGCGAATTCGGCCGAACTCCCAAAATCAATAAGGATAACGGTCGAGATCACTGGGCGAATGCGATGTCGGTCTTGTTCGCCGGCGGCGGAACACCCGGTGGCACGATTGTCGGAGCGACCGACCGGCAAGGTTATGCGGCGATTGAAAATGTCAAATCTCCGGAAAATTTTGTATCGACTGTCTATCAGAAACTCGGTATTGATCCCGGAAAGATTGTTTACACTCCGCAAGGACGCCCAGTTAATTTCGTTAGCAATTCAACTCCGATTCGCGAGTTGATGTAGGCGTCCGTTTTCGATATGAGCACATCCATACGTATCTGCTGTCTAATCGCGGTTCTTGTTCTGGCATCTCAAGTCGTCGGAGCGGAGTTACCTGTCCAGTTTCTATTCCCGGCTGGCGCTCAAGTCGGGCAGGATACGAATATCACGGCCACTGGCACTTTTGACGTCTGGCCGGTCGAGGTGTGGGCGAGCGACGATCGGCTACAAGTGACGTCGGCGGAGAAAAAAGGTGAGCTGGTAGCGAAGGTTGCGGCTGATCTGTCGCCAGGCGTCTATTGGCTGCGGTTGCACGATGGTGCCAAGGCAAGCAAGATTCTGCCGTTCGTCGTTAGCGGGATTCCCGAAATACGTGAAGAAGAGCCCAATGACGCGCTAGCTGAAGCCAAGGAATTGACTCTGCCAGTAGTAGTTAACGGTCAATTGTCGAAGGCCCGGGAGATTGATTGCTCTCGGATCCAATTGAAGACTGGTCAAACCCTGATCGTGAGTGTGCGAGCGAACTCGATATTGAAGTCGCCCATGGACGCGGTACTTCAGCTTTGCGACGAAGCAGGGTTCGTTGTGGCGCAACAAGACGATGAAAAAGGACTCGACCCGCAGTTGGTCTTTTCACCGTCCGCAGACGGCGTCTTCCACATCCGCCTGTTTGCATTCCCCGAGCAGCCGAATAGCACTGTCCAATTTTCTGGCGCGGAGACCTACGTATATCGAATGACGGTGACGGTTGGGCCGTTTATTGATTACGTGATGCCGTTGGCATTGAGTTCTACAGTCGATTCGCGTGTCCAGCTTCACGGTTGGAATCTCGAACAAACTGAAGTATCCGTGCTTAGCAAAGAACGGAATTGGCTGAGCATCGGGGCCAGTGGAATGGCAGGAGATTTTTCCGTTCCAGTGGCGGATACAGCGAGTGCGATCCTTGGAACGCACGACGGCAAACCTATTGAATTGACCATTCCCTCCGATTTCTCGGGAACGATCCGTTCTAACAACATTGAACATCTATTCACCTTCGAGGCGAAGAAATCGCAGAAGCTAGATATTCGCGTCCAATCGCAGACGCTTGGTTTTGCTCTCGATCCCGTCCTGACGATTTATGCTGACGACGGGACGAAACTAAAGGAACTGGACGACGCTGGCAAACAGCGAGATCCTGAGCTCACATGGACTGTGCCAAATGATGGCCGTTATCGATTAGGTGTCAAAGATCTCTTTGGCGACGCCGGTTTTCGTTTCGCGTATCGGTTGACTATTTCCGAAGCAGTGCCGGATTTTCAGGTAAGTTTGAAGGCAGACGTTTTCGATTTTGGCGATGCAGATACGCTGAAGATTCCCCTAACGGTGCAGCGGTTGGCGAAGTTCGACCAGGCGATCACCGTGGAATGCGGCGAACTACCAGAGGGCGTTGAGATGAAGCCCGTTTTGATCGAGTCGAAATCCGGTGCGAATATGGAAATTGAGCTCGTCCTGGAACGGAAAAACAAGGAGGATTCCCTTTCGGTTCCACTTCGCCTCTGGGGACGCTCTACCGACGGTCGCTCCCATCAAGTTGAATTTGGCAAACGGACCGACCGGGGTCCCCACACCTTTCTCTGGCTTCTGGCAAAACCAAAGAAAGAATAGCTACGACCAGACTTCAGATGGGGATAAATCTGGGGGAAAACGTAAACTAGTGAAAATCGATTGGTGAATAATCCCAATCGAAACACGAATTGAGAGGCAGTCGCAGTTGACGAAATAGGCGGCTCTCCTGGTCTCGGCGAGGTTTACTGCCCTAATCTCGCCGGAACTGTGCAGCGGAGAGTCGCCCATTTCCCTTATCGCGGCCATATTTCTTCGGTCAAATTCTTGACAGGTTGTTGCGATCTTCTTCTAGTAACAGTTGGTTTGTCGAATTCCTGTCATAGAAGGCCTGCCGTGTAGGCGGGTTAGATCATTACTGCTGACCTTCAGTGGTTGATAAAAGCCATCTTGGCAAAAAAGGGCGGCTCTCCATCGACATCGGCAAGTTTACTGCCCCAATCTCGCCGTACCAGTTCGAGGAGAGCCGCCTGTTTTGATTATTCAGAGGCTCTTATGAGACAGTCGTTTTTGGGAAGGAAAAGCGGACACGAAAATCAAAAAATACTCAAAGTAAGCATTTGATTATTCTGTCCCGCAATTCGTCCATTGCGATGGCGGCGATCAGAAACTCCTTTTCGGAGCATTTTTCGCCGTTGAGAAGCCGAATTTGGGACTTCTTCAGGCCCAGCATTTTGGCCAGAAATTCGGCGATTGCCCTGTTCGCCTTGCCCTTTTCAGGGGCCTGAGTTACGGAAACCTTTAAC
>JBLHLE010000480.1:0-6115 GCA_047620805.1 Pirellulaceae bacterium | reverse complement strand
TCAAGATGTCGATCCGTACCAACGAAGGCTACTCCTCACTGGAATGGCAGGTGGAGCCGATCGTTCGAAAATACATCCGCAGGGGTTCGGTTCAAATTGGACTGCAAGTTCATCAACAGGCATCTGCGGATGACTATGTAATCAATCAACAAGTCGTTGAGAGTTATGTTCGCCAGTTGGAATCACTGCGCGGCAACATGGATGCAGTGGCCCCGATTCGTTTGGACGCGTTATTGGCGTTGCCGGGCGTAATCTCGGAACAGAAAGCTGGCAACGACGATCTGGAGGCAGCTTGGCCGCAGGTAGAGAAAACAATTATTGCAGCGTTGGAAAACCTGCACCAAATGCGCAGCGACGAAGGCAAGGCGATGGCGGACGACATGACCGCCAACTGTCGAGAGATCGCGGAAAAGTTAACGGAAATAGAGAAACGTGCACCCGAAGTTTCGTTAGCCTTTCGAGTGCGTCTTTCCGATAAACTGAATACACTCCTAACCGAACACGATGTGACAATCGAGCCGTCCGATATCGTACGCGAGGTTGGCATCTTCGCGGAGAGAACCGACATTTCCGAAGAGACGGTGCGACTGCGAAGCCATTTGGAACAATTTGGCACGATCATGGCGTTGCCCGAAAGCACCGGTCGCAAATTAGAGTTCCTCACACAGGAAATGTTCCGCGAAACAAATACGATTGGCTCCAAAGCCAATGACGCGGAGATCGCGCGACATGTGATCGATATCAAGGCGTGCATCGAACGAGTCCGCGAAATGATTCAGAATGTAGAGTAGCCAAAGTGCAAGTACAACGTACAAGCAGCCCGAGTCGGAATGACGCGATGACGACTGAAAAAGGCAAGTTGATTATCCTCTCCGGACCCTCCGGGTCGGGCAAGGGAACGATTGTCGAGCGTTTATTGCAGCAAGAAGACCTGCCGATCCGGGTGAGTATATCAGCCACGACGCGGGCTCCTCGCCCACAAGAACAAGACGGAGTGAATTATTACTTTTTGAGCCACGACGAGTTTCAACGGCGACTCGCGGCAGGTGAATTATTGGAATGCAAGGAAGTATTCGGCCAAAAAGACTGGTACGGCACTTTGCGCGACGAAGTGACGTCTGGTTTTAAGGATGGTAAATGGGTACTTTTAGAAATTGATGTCGAGGGAGCGTTATCGGTTTTAGAACACCACCCAAACGCGCTCACGATTTTCGTTGATCCGGGTTCGATGGAAGAGCTGGAGAATCGACTTCGCAAGCGGCAAACGGAGAGCGAAGAGTCAATCCGGCGTCGACTCGAAGTAGCGCTACGAGAACTGAAACAGATCGATCTGTACCGTCACGTCATCATTAACGACGATGTGGAACGGGCAGTCCAAGAGATCCGAGACATACTCACAAATAGTGGAGAAGAAAATGCATGAAGAATTGAAAGAAGATGAAATCGTCAATAAAGTAGGCGGACGATTTAAGCTTTCCACATTGATTCAGAAGCGACTTGTACAGCTGAACGCGGGAAGTCGGCCTTTGGTCGAAACCAATTCTCAAGATCGCATGCACATCGTCCTGCAAGAAGTGCTACAAGACAAGATCTACCTCGACTCATCCAGCGACGTAAAGATTACGGGCGACTTACCCGACGTCGTTCAAGACGCGGATATCGATCCTAACTTGACCGACTTTTAGTCGACGCTCGAGTCAATCACATGGCAGGTCGAGAAATATTAATGGGAGTGACCGGGGGGATCGCAGCTTACAAAACTGCGACCCTCGTCAGTCGACTCGTTCAGTCTGGACATTCTGTTACCGTCGCCATGACGGAGTCTGCTCGCCAATTTATCGGTGAAGCGACGTTTCAAGCGCTGACGGGACGCCCCGTCTGTGGCCAAATTTTCGGCCGCGACCAATTTCCTCTCGGTGCTCACATTCACCTCGCCGAACGAGCCGAAATTCTCTGCATAGCTCCTGCTACGGCAAACTGCCTAGCCAAATTGGCTAACGGTTCAGCTGACGATCTCTTGTCCACGCTGTACCTCGCATTCACTGGCCCGACACTCATCGCGCCCGCCATGAATTCCGATATGTGGAGCAAGCCATCCGTCCAACGTAACCTGAACCAATTGATCGAGGATGGTGTCCACACTGTTGGGCCAACAACGGGATGGCTGAGCTGCCGAAAGCAAGGTGCAGGACGCATGTCGGAACCAGAGGACATCTTGGCTGCAATACAAGATCTGCTCAGTTAACAGCACTCAGTTAACAGCACTCAGTTAACAGCACTCAGTTAACAGCACTCAGTTAACAGCACTCAGTTAACAGCACAACATTGACAGCACTCAGTTAACAGCGCAATGTTGACAACATGACGTCAACAGCATTGCATTCCCAATCATCGTCTAGACTCCCGGAAAGCGCGCATGGCTAGAATCCTCATCACGTCTGGACCGACTCGACAATACCTCGATCCCGTCCGCTATCTCACCAACGCCTCCAGCGGCAGGATGGGACGTGCACTCGCTCAAGCCGCCTTGGAATTGGGACACGAAGTGGTCATGGTCAGCGGACCCGTGGAAGTTGAGTATCCCGACGGGGTCGAAATTGTCTGGGTCACGTCAACCGAAGAAATGCTCGAAAAGAGCTGCGAAATCTTTGAACACTGCGATGGACTCATCGGTGCCGCGGCACCATGCGACTATCGACCGCAACGTGTCGAAGAAAACAAAATCGCCAAAGATGGCCAGCCCTTAGTGCTGCACTTAATAGAAACTCCCGATGTCGTCGCTACGTTGGGCGCCGGGAAGCGGTCCAACCAATGGACTGTAGGCTTCGCGCTCGAAACTGAAGACCAACGGTTTCGCGCGATCACCAAAATGGAACGAAAGAGCTGCGACCTCATGGTACTCAACGGTCCGGAAGCCATGAACTCACTCACCAATCAAATCGAGATTCTCGACCCCACCGGCAATGTTATTAAGTCTGCTCAAGGAAGCAAAGAAGACGTCGCGCGAGTCATCCTTGCGACCATCGAAGAGATCTTGGTGACTGAATAATCACTCAGCTTGAGATTTTCACTTCGGCTTTCTTTCACTTCGGCAATCATTCACTCTTCATTCACCGTCATCACACCAGCTAGGCCAACCGCATCCAGTCGGGCAGCTTGGTGAGCTTTCCTTCGCGGTTGATACAGGCGACAGTCGTTTCGCCTTCGGCGATCAAGTCATCGCCGCGCATTAACTGGTAGTTATGAACGATTCGCACGCCTTTGGCGCGAACTGTCGTGGTTGTCAGTTGGAGTAGGTCGTCGAAGTAGGTTGGCAAGAAGTAGCGGACATTGATTCCGGCGATGATCAGAAACAGCCCCTGCTCCTCGAATTCGCGGTAATCTTTGCCGCCTGCACGCAACATTTCAACTCGGCCTTGCTCGAAATAGGTCAGATAATTGGCGTGATGTACGTGACCTTGGCCGTCCGTTTCTTGGTATCGTACGCGAATCTCGATTTGATGTTCTGTAAGCATCAGGGACTTTTATGATGGGTAGAGAAAAAGAGTAGTTGCAATCGATGATTCAAACGCGAGGTCGATGATTTCCGTTGACCGAAACCCGTTTTAACCATATAGTCAGAACCATTCAATTGGCGTGCACATTCGTTGCCCTACTGCCAACTTCACAAGAAGGCGAATCGAACATGAGTATCGGCGAAGACATCCCCATCGATTATCAGACAATGCGCGGCAGGGATTATCCAACCATTCGCCAGTTTACCGTATTCCTCGAAAACCGGGTGGGCCAGTTACTCGAAGTGGTGCGACGGTTTGAAGGTAGTAAGATTCGCATCGTCGCCCTATCGATCAACGAAGCGACGGAGTGTGCCTTCGTCCGCTTCTTGCTCAGCGACCCCGAAGGTGGACGGGAAATTCTCGAACGCGCTGGGCTGCCAATGATCGAAAGCGATTTGATCGGCGTCGACTTACCCGAAGGAGCACAGCCGCTTTTGCAAGTTTGTACGGCCCTATTACAGGCTGAAATCAACATCATTCAAGCCTACCCACTCATCGTTCGTCCTCACGATCGACCCGCCGTGGCCCTGATGGTGGACAACATAGATCGCGGCATGGAAACATTGCGCGACAAGGGTTTCACGATACTCACCGAACACGACCTGATGGAGTAGAGTCAGATCTTTCTGAAATGGCCTCCGAATTCTCTGCGTTCTCCGCGTTTAAGAACAATCGTCCAGAAGTCCCGGGAATTAGTATTCGCTACTAAACGCAGAGGTCGCAGAGACGCAGAGCACCGCAGAGAAGAAAAAAAGAAAGAGTACTGGGCGACTCGATTGATGCCAAGTTTTCCGGCGGGATCGAGTCCTTTCTTATTTGCTGGAGTTTTTTACCTGCGCGACTTAGCCATTAGATTTGAACTCAACAGTCTCGAAGTGTTCAACAGGCCGCGAGATTTCAATCCGCCAATTCTATTATTCTTGCTCCTCCTCTGCATTCTCCGCGTTCTCCGCGTTTAAAAACAAACGTCCAGACGTCCCGGGAATTAGTATTCGGTACTAAACGCAGAGGGCGCAGAGCACCGCAGAGAAGAAGAAAAAAAGAAAGAGTATTTGCGGACTCGATTGATGCCAAGTTTTCCGGCGGTTTGGAGTCCATTCCAGCACTCCGATCGAGTCAATATCGAATTCGTGGATTTAGGCTTCCCCTCTCGCGTTACGCGTCTCACGCTCCAGCTAATTGCTGGAACGGCCCATCCCTAGGATTTTCCGACATGTGGTGCGGTAGCGGCTCGCCGCCGCAATGTCCCCGTCGCCTAGATCCACGCCTTTGTTGCTTCTAAACCTCACTCATGGAATAATTGCGACCGATAATCAACCAATTCTTCCCGCGAACCGTCGCCAAGGTCCTCCTAAGAAAGGGATTTTTTACCGTGGACGTATTTCTCTCGTTTATCTCGCTCGTACTTCTCAGCGCGGGTTTGGGTATCGATAATGGATTGCTGATCGAATTCTCCCTGAATCCCCTCAAGATGGAGCGATCGCGACATCTCTTCTGGCGTTCAGTTGCGCTATTTATGGCGGCGTTACTTCGAGTTGTGTTTTTGTTCAGTCTCTCAAAGTTGGCGTTCTTGGAAAATAAACTGCCCGACTCGGCATGGTACCCTAATCGCTGGTTTAGCGATCATCCCGATACCTTGACCTGGATGCACCTCGTATTGTTCCTCGGTGGTTTGATCATCCTGGCGATGGCGCTGTGGGAGTACTACCACAAGCTCCGCGAATCGATGGGCACTCATGCCCACGATGCAGTGGAATCGAAAACAGGTTGGCTCAAAATTGTCGCAGTCATTGGATATCTCGCTGGAATGAATGTGCTCTTCAGTCTTGACTCCGTGTTTGCCGCGGTGGCAATCATGGACCTCGACACGCAATTCTGGTGGATGGTTGCCGCAATCCTTATCGCGTCAGTGATCATGATCTATGGCATGATTCCGATCAGTGCGATCATCGCGAGGAATAAACACTTTGGTGTTCTCATGCTCTCGATTCTAGCCGTCATCGCCACGAAACTTCTTGTCGATGGCACAGGAGCGCACTTCTCCAACGGACTGTTGATCTTTATCATTGCCATCCTGCTACTCAACGATGCAGCCCAGGCGCTAGTTGATCGGGCATCCAAAAAAACGCTCGCTGCCGATGCACAAAGTGGCCATCGAGAAGTGTCGCAAGAGCATTGAAAGTAACGCGTGAATCACGAAGAGACTAACCCGTATCGGTCGCCAGAAGAAAACGAACCGCTGGTTCGCCGACAGCGGCCTGCAATTTCGCTTGGCTCTCTAGCAATGGCTGCTCTGCTGGCACCCATGTCGATTGCGCTGTTGATGATACAACCTCGCTTCATCATGATTTTTGAGGAAATGGCAATCGACTTGCCAGTGATATCCCTCGTGGGGCTAAGTCCTCTCTTAGCTTGGTTCACGGGTATCGTTGCTCTAATCGCATTCGGGATTGCGATTGGGTTTCCGTCAAACCGAGCTTCAAAGTTGAATGCCATTTACCTTGTTTTGGCCACCATCGTGCTCAGCATCTTTCTACTAGGAGCTGTCCTGCCACTGG
>JBLHLE010000479.1:0-6116 GCA_047620805.1 Pirellulaceae bacterium | reverse complement strand
TCGAACGAATAAGAAATTTAGCATATTTGCATGTGAATATTTAATACAGAATTTCTCGCCCTGTACGCTTTAAGGAGCCTTCAATGAACCGCTATCAGCCACAGTATTCGACGACAATTCGAGTTGCGATTCGCGCCGTTGCAGCTTCGTTCATGGTAATCACGGCAGCGGCTGTCCCGTCATTTGCCCAGCACACGAGCGTTGGAAAACTACGTGACACTCCACAAACTTGGGTGCAAAAGAATTTGAGTGATCTGGTACGAGTTTATCGACAATTCCATGCCAATCCGGAACTCTCGTTCCAAGAGAAGGAGACTGCCAAACGACTGGCTGAGGAGTGGAAAGCCGTTGGGTTCAAAGTGACCGAGAACGTAGGTGGATACGGCGTTGTTGGGATTATGGAAAACGGCGAAGGGCCAACATTGATGCTGCGAACGGACTTGGACGGCTTGCCAGTCGTTGAGCAAACCGAGTTGGTATTCGCGTCGAAGGTGCGAGTAAAAGACGAAACGGGGCGTGAAGTTGGCGTGATGCACGCCTGCGGCCACGACGTCCACATTACTAATCTTATTGGTGTCGCTCGTTACATGGCTGAACATAAATACGAGTGGCAGGGGCGGTTGATGTTGATTGGCCAGCCAGCGGAAGAACGCGGAGCGGGAGCCAAAGCGATGCTCGATGACAAGTTGTTTGAGCGATTTCCGAAACCCGACTTCGCTGTCGCGTTGCACGTCGACTCGAAATTGGCGACTGGCCGAGTCGGCTATCGCGCTGGGTACGCATTGGCAAACGTCGATAGCGTCGATATTACCGTTCACGGCAAGGGGGGCCACGGCGCCTATCCGCACACGACAATCGACCCCATCGTTCAAGCAGCGCAATTGGTGATGTCCTTGCAGACAATCGTGAGTCGAGAGGTTAAGCCCATCGAGCCCGCTGTCGTGACTGTCGGCTCCATTCACGGCGGATCGAAACACAATATCATCGGCGATAGTTGTCATCTGCAGCTGACTGTCCGAAGCTACACCGACGAAGTTCGCGCTTTGCTGTTGAGTGCAATCGAGCGGAAGGCGAACGCAGTCGCGATGGGCGCAGGTGCCAAACCACCAACGATCAAGTTTTCCGAAGGCACTCCGGCGTTGTTTAACGATAATCAATTGGCAAAAAGGCTAGACCCGATTTTTCGAAAAGTCGTCGGCGATGAAAATGTCGAGTTATCAGAGCAAACGATGGGTGGCGAAGACTTCAGCCGCTATGGAAGAGTCGGCGTTCCGATTCTGATGTTCCGGCTCGGCGTCGTCGACCAGCGTCGACTCGATCGAATCAAACAATTGGGACAGACGCCGCCGTCGCTGCACTCGCCGATCTTCTATCCTGATATCGAGGAAGCACTGACGACGGGTGTGGCCACAATGACCAGCGTGGCTTTGGAATTGTTGTCGAAGTAGACTTGCGGCCGTGGTGTCCAGTTGCTGGACTGTACGTAGTCGGACGCGTCAGTATCGTGCCCGAACATTTTCCACTGGTTCAAACATTTCCGTCAGTATTCAATGTCTCGAAAATTAGTACTCAACATCTTTAGCGGACTGCTATTTGTTGCGACGACGATTGGTGTCGTAGCTGGATTGGTTCAAGCGCGGGGGTGGGTTCGCGAGACTTACGGTGATGGTTCCGCTCAGGTTAAGTGGAATGACTGGGTGACGGACGTGAAAGAGTTTGAAAAGAATGGCGAATCCCCAGTTGCGCGTCGAATTCCCAAGAGTGCGGAACCGCCGGGATTAGTTTTGATGCGAGATTACTTCTGGGTCTGTTTGGTAATCTGCCTGGTGTTGTCACTAGCATTGGCCACAGTGTTTAACTTCATGGTGCGAGGCGTGTTAAGCGGCTCCGTAAAGATATCTCACGAAGACGACGATTCTTCGGCTTTTTCGACATAACAGCCACGATTGACCGCGAGTACGTCGAATTATTAGCGGTGCGCGGACCTGTCTGATGGTCCTGCGGTGTGCCTGTTTGAATATAATGGACGGTAACTCGCCCGTTTCACCTACCGACTCGGCGATCGCATTCAATATGTCTCTGAGATTCGCACTCGGCGAATTCTCGCACCCGTCGTAGTTAACCGTGAGAAACGCAGAACAGCCTGATGTCAGTCGAAAACGATGAAACGGCACTAGTTAGCCCCATCGAAACGGAAATGTTTCTGGCCAATTGGCCGTTGCGCGACGAGTCGCCAGGCTCGTGGGTATTGGCCACTTTGTGTATTGCCGGTCCATTGGTCATGGGGGCATTATGCGAGAACCTGTTGGTCGGCGGTATCGGTGCAGTTGTTATCTGTTTGGTTTTTTGGCGACTGTTTACGCCAGTAAGTTTCCTGTTGGGGCCGAATGGAATCATGGAAACTGCAATGGGGAGAAGTCGCAAGAGTTCATGGCGGCAGTACGCCACGTTCATGCGCAAGCCGAATGGCGTGCTGCTGGTGCCCTTATCGCCTGACGGTAACCCTCCCGTGATGCGTGGTACTTACATTTACGCCGGACGAAGACGGGAGCAGCTAATTGAGCTGCTTGGTGTACATCTAACGGAAACGGGTACGGGGCGGACCGAGAGCGGCTCGTAAACACCTAGATGGCAGTCCAAATCGAATTCGTCGTTGAGTCGACAAAACTTTAGGCACGCGGCGGTGAAAAAGTCGAAGGCTTTTTGCCGGGTTGGTGTGCGTTTGCCGCGATCCTCCAGGTTTTATCGGGTGCCCCCAGATTTCTATGTACTGCGTTAAGCCTTTCGGACCGATGAGTAACGACGTATAATGCGTGTCTCCCAACTACACGGGCACCCGCCATGTTCTCTTTCCGATCCACACCGAAGCCCTCTGGAATTACGTGCTCCCGTTGTGCTGAAGCACTTCCGCTGCCACCCGCGTATCCTCCCAACGACGTGAAGTGCACGGCGTGTGGCTGGTCTCATTGGTATCCTCAGCGTATCTACAGCGATCTGCCATTCCTGTTGCCACAGGCCGAGATTAGCGATCTGAGAGGCACGACCGATGAGCAAGTGATTGACGAGCTGCTGCGGAGTTTGGTCAGTGCTTCAGCGATTGCCGAAGAGAACCGAACTCAGGCGCAGGCAGATCTAATGCGCCGCGAAAGGCTGAGTTCGACAGGTATCGGACACGGAGTCGCTGTCCCCCATTTACGCGTTCCTTACGTCAATCAGGAGACTGGCTTAGTCGCTCGGTCAATTCAGGGTGTTGACTACAACAGTCAAGACGGTGCACCAGTTCACGTTTTCGTTCTGTTGTTTACTCATCACAGCGATCACGTGGCTCACCTTCACGGGTTGGAGAAGATTACTCGCCACCTTCGCAAGGCTTTGGCTTTGTCAGTGGGGCAGTAGTTGACAGGTTTGTCGATCTCGAGAACTACCAGCGTCGACTTTGCTGACGACGTTCGTTCTCCTTCATCAGCGACCTCCCCGCACAGCACGGTTTTGGGTTGTCGATTTATCGGCTTCCCAAAAGCGAACTGAGAAGGAGAGGCTTTTATATGAAACGGCTACGCAGTAAAGAATCCTGCACTGCGTTTAGCCTCGAGCTCCCGAGTCGCAAAATTGACAGTCTCGCAAAGAACTTTAGTCCCACCACCAACGGTCTTTTGGCATTTCGCGTTCCGACTCAATTCGCTGCGATTTGAGCAAGCCATATTCATCTTGCTCGATGGCGCTCGGGCGGACGAGCGAGCGGACATCTGCGCGAACTCCACCACTAACACCAGCGATGATTTGAGTCTTGTTGATCACTCGGTGATTAATGATCGATTCGACTTGTCGAGGTGCGGGAGCCAAGGTTTCCTCGTAGTGGAAATCGGCGTGGCGATTGTGAGGGTCGAGGAAAGTTGGTGTCCAGCCGATTTTGTTGGGTGTGTCGTCACTGGCGATCAATCCACCGACGAGTGCCAAGTCGAAGATATTCTTCAGTTCGGCGTAGATTGGATATTTGTCGGACATGTTGTCGAAATTCTTGGTGAAGCTACGAGCAAACAAGGCAGTCAATTCGTCCGATTTTCCTGTGTGAATTCGCTTGCCTTGTGCGGTCAGCAGCTCCGTTTCGCTGAGTACCTTTACGCCAGTCCCATTGATTTGAAACGCTTCGCGATTGGGGGTGGTGGTAACAGCATCGTAGTTTAAGGTGAACCACCAGCGCAAAACATTCATTGAAGGAGCGGCCTCGCCAGGCTTAAGTTCGATGGAATCCAAATAGCTCGTCACTCCTAGGGTGCCGTCTTCAAGTCCCATGCCCACCAACTTCATACGATAGTCGGCCTCGACGAGGATTCGAGCGGCGTGCGTTTGCGGATTGATGCCAAAGACGTCGATATCTTGTTTGCCAAGAGCGTCGCGGAGCGAGGTCAGCCAGCCGTTGCGTTGGTGAGGCTGCAGTGGTTTCTTGGTCGATTCGGTAATGAACCGACGGGTCTTTGCGAGACTCTCTTCTGTGGGGGTAATCGAACAACCGAATACGGGGTCCTTCGAATGAGTCGCCCGCAACATGACGACGAAGTCATCGAGTTGTAGGACGGGTTTGCCGTGGCGATGGTTGACAACTCGGCCTTCACTTTGTGTAGTCCAACGGCCAGCTGGTCCGGCCAGCACAATGTCTCCGGTTTTCGGATAGATGAAAACGTAGTCTAGCGAGTAGATTCCGGCAAAGTTCTTCATCGCTTGAGTGGCAGGCTTGCCTTGAGCGGCCAGCATTTGCAGTTCTTTTTCCAATCGCCGCAATGAAATCTTGCGGAGCGAAGAATCTCGCAACAGATCCTGGTGGTCGTCTGCGTTGAGAGCAGCCAATCGCAGGTTGGAAAGCGGCCGCCCATCAACAGCATCTTGAACTTTGCGCATCACGCCAGTGGTGTCGACTAAAACACCACCGGGGAAACCATCGATAGCGCCTGGGCCACCCGCGTCGTCCCAGCTCCCCGGCTGAACGGTGCTTTTGATCAAGTCGATCAAAGTGTCGAAGTCGGCTTGGGCTCCGCCACCGCGAGCATGGATGGGCTGATTGGCTAGATTCTGAAATGTTTGTTGTCGAACGACGTCGTCAACGATACCCGCTGCTGTCCTGAGCGAACCTGGGCGAGCTCCGCCGATCGCTTGAGCGCGGGCGATCTGAGCCAAAAGGGTATTTTGCTGATTTGCCGGCGTTTGGCGAGCCAAATTTGTAGCGACGCCGAATTCGCCGGCGGCAAGGTGGGCCTGAACTTGTGCGGCTAGATTCGGCTGTTGTCCGCTAGCGGCTGAGGAATTGAGTTGTGCGATCGGCAACGCCGCTGCCGTCAGGACGGCGAACCAAGATAGGTTGCGACGGAGAGTGGAAGACAATCCGCTTGTCATAAAGCTTCTCCACGAAAGGATTTCCAGAGCCCCTGGAACTGTCTATAGAGTCCCACAAATCACGGTGGTTCGTCAAGTATCAATTTTGCTGTTTAATCTAGCGGGCGGGCAGTCCAGATTTATTTCGACTTTATATCCTCCGGTCGCGCCGGTGGTCGGGAATATTCCAGCTCGTCGTTTGACTGTTGGGAGGGGCAAACTATGGTTTCGTAACGAGTTACTTCACTCGCCGAGGCGATTGCGAGCTATTAAAGGTCTTCGACATGAACGTCCCTGAGTTTTCGTCGGCATTGCCAACGAACGATCAACGAGTCTCTAACCGAGTTTACGGACTAGAGTGCACTATCGAACTCTACCCAACTCTCGAGAATTGCACGAAGATCACCGGGACGATAAAAGACGAATCGGAAACCGGAATCGGGATTCTGGTGGACGATGCGCATAACGTGTTCGGCGGAATGCAGCTCTTAATCAGCGATTTTGATCGCGAACGACTGGGCGAGGTACGGCATCTCTCGAGGGTCGGCGACCGGATTCTTCTAGGAATTTACTGGCTCGCATAAAACATAAGTTGGCTGAATACTTCTGGTTCCCGGTGGTGATTTGAAGTGCCACGTTGTCTGGCTGCCCGCTTTCACTGGCGCTACTGGCCCAACCTTTGTTTAGAATGAAGCCCTCTCTATCAAATAAATCAGTAGGAGGCTTCAAAATGATTCTTGCTCGTGTCT
>JBLHLE010000478.1:0-6118 GCA_047620805.1 Pirellulaceae bacterium | reverse complement strand
CGACTTGCGGACGATCGCACAGGCAAATGGATTGATCTTTTTTCTCGGAGAGACGCGGCTGTACGAATTGGATTCCGAGGTGACGGTCTACCCCTTATAAGTCGCAGGATGCTATGAGCCGTAAGCAGAAGGACAAGAAGTCGTCTTCCAATTCTGAGTCCCCAAAAGACGGACCCAAAAGAAACGACCCAAAAAACTCGGAGCCTAAAGTCCCCCAGTCCAAGTCTGTTGCAAAGGCGCCGCGGGCTCCGTGGCATCAGTCTACGATTTGGCTGGGCCTTTTTAGTAGCATCGCGCTGTACGTTGCATCTCCACCGCTTAGCTTGCCTGCGATGGCCTGGGTCGCCCCGGTCGGTTGGCTGCTATTGATTCAGCAAGAGAAGTTACACGGTCGGCGACCGTACTTATGGCTCTGGTTACTCGGGCTATTGCACTGGGCTGCGATTCTGCAAGGAATTCGCTTGGCCCACCCACTGCTTGGAATCGGCTGGTTGGCACTCTCGTCCTACTTGGCAATTTACATACCATTGTTCGTTGGACTATCCCGATGGGGTGTTCACCATGTCAAAATGCCCCTGGAGTTAGTCGCGCCCGTTGTCTGGGTGGGACTGGAGTTAGCGCGGGGTTATGTTGTCACTGGGTTTTCCGCCGCGCTGCTGGCGCACACTCAAGTCAACTGGACTTCCCTCATTCAAATCTCCGACATCGGCGGTGGATATCTGGTTAGCTTCTTGATCGTCTTCGTCGCTGCGTGCCTTTCGAATCGGCGCTGCTTGGGTCGCGTGCCCGGTGTAACTTGGGGACGTCGAGTTAGCGGGCCGATATTGTGTTGCGGAATGTTACTGGGCACGCTGCTATACGGTCGCGCGAGTATTATCGCGACTGATCCAACCGATCCACCAGTTCGAGTGGCCCTACTTCAAGAATCAATCAAAACGTTATTTGAATACGACCCTCAGCGCGCTTTGGACACAGCGGCCAAGTACACCAAACGTTCTCGCGATGCCATCAACCAACATCCCGACTTAGCTCTAGTCGTATGGCCCGAATCCTCCTTCAATGGCAACCAGCCTGACATCGTTGGTCCGCCGCAAGATTCTCGCAGCGGAACGCAACTGAGCCTTTACCAAAAAACGGCGCTCGAAGAATATAAGCGAGTCTACATCGATCATGTGCGCAGCCTCGTGGCGCGAATCCACCAAGACCGCCCTGCGTCAAGTCAACCGCAAGCGGCGATCATTGTCGGAACAACAACGATGCAATACTCCGATGAAACACCCGCTCGCTTCAACTCCGCATTGTTCATACAACCCGACGGTTTGGTCAGCGACCGCTACTTCAAAATCCATCGAGTTATGTTTGGTGAGTACATCCCCATCGTTGATTGGTTTCCGGTGTTGTACCAAATAACGCCGATGCCAGCCGGACTCACTGCCGGCGGCGGCCCCAAAGTTTTCAAATGCCGAGGAGTCTCCTTTTACCCGAGTATCTGCTTTGAAAGTACTGTGCCGCACTTGGTGCGCAACCACGTTTCTCAACTAACAAAAGCTGGCACGCCGCCCGATGTGATTGTCAACATCACCAACGACGGCTGGTTTTGGGGTTCGTCAATACTCGATCTGCATTTCAACTGCTCCATATTCCGAGCGATTGAAAACCGCAAGACAGTATTGGTCGCTGCGAACACGGGTATTTCGGCATGGATCGACGATAACGGTCGAGTGCGACAGCGGGCCCAAAGAATGGAGGAAACGACACTTTACGCGGAAGTCCACCGGTCCAGACGCAGTTCCATCTATCAAACGATCGGCGATCTACCAGCTGGCACGTGTTTACTGTTTACGCTGGGCTTAATGGTTTCGGCTATTCGCCATAAGTATCGCCGCAAGTCGACTTCGTGACATTTCTTTCTCCGACGCGATCGTCCTCGATTGTGTGCTATCGCTCACTTCAAAACTCATCGCCACTCGCCACTCGCTATTCCTCGTCCGCTGGTCGCGGGAGGATTTCAGTCGGCAAAGTATAAACAGCACATTTTTACTTTCTGGGAATAATGTGCGTGCTACGCCTCGAATCAAATACGTCGGCTCGAAAGAACTGACCAACGATCGGCTGTCAAATCTTGAGCGAGTGATTCACGTCACCTGCGCGCTCGCGCCCGCGTGAACTGAACAATTGCGGGTTAACCCACGAGCCAACTGTCCGATATTGCGCGACCGTCAAATCATTGCGCATCTAAAAATGAACACAATCCCAATGAATCTTGATCGAGGAGATGTAAATGACTCTCTTAGGTAAAATCTTCACCGTATTGATCCTTCTAATGACCGTTCTGTTTATGTCGTTCTCCGTAGTCGTCTTCGCTACGCACAGAAGCTGGAAGGCAGTCGTGTGGAACGAAACGGCGACCGCGACCCGGGACATGGGCCTGCATTTCGTAGTGCTCCAAAAGGATGAAGAAATCCACTCGCTTGAAAAACAGATCAAAACACTGAATGCCAAACTTGCTGTCGAGCAGCTGGCCCGAGCAGCAGTCCTCGCTCGTATTGAATCCGAAAAAATTCAAGCCCTGCAAGCTGCCGACGAGTTTCAAAAGAACTTGATCGACGCCCGAGCAGAATTTAATCGACTCGCAACTCTTAACCGTCGGACGAGACAAATCTACGCGACGATGTACAACGTCAATCAATCGCTGCGAGATTTTGCCGTCAGCATGATCGACGAGAACAATGGGGTCTTCAAAGACAATGTCGTGATGTCTCTGCAACTGGATCAATTGCAGGGAGACCAGCGACGCTGGCTGACCCGCAGTGGGGAATTGATCGAGCGAACGGCCATGCTTACCAGGTTGGTGCGGAGCCACAGTATCGACGAACAAGCTGAGGACCGTTTGCCGAAAGATCTTGGTGGACGGATCACCGCGGTCAAGAGCGACCGACTACTCGTCGAAATCTCCTTGGGCTCCGACGATGGCGTCAAACCTGGCCATGCAATGATTGTGTATCGGGGAAAGGATTACCGCGGCCAGATTGAGATCGTCAAAACTCAAGCGGATCGAGCCGTGGCCAAGATTCTCGTCAAATTGCAGCGCGGCCGCATTTCAATAGACGACAATGTCGTGGCCAAGGGCGAAGCACCCCCTCTTGCGAGCTACCTGCCTCCGCAGCAATAGGGGCATTCTGCGAGAAATGCAATAATGTGACTGCCTGATTACGAATTAGTGGACGGTTTTGAGGATGTAACGATCAGGTTTGGACGGTAGAGTCCAAATGAGCCGAATAATTGTTAGAATCGGACACAAAATTGGACTGGTCGCAATAACCGGACGGCATTTCGACCCAAGCAACCTAAATATCCCATGTTTAACATATTTCGTTGACAGGTATTTTGGTTGGCAATTATACTGACGGAACATATTCACGCAGATAAACGCGAAGCAGTAATGTCAGGTAGGCGTTTCAGGTGGGCGCTGGTGTAAGCATCGGCAGCCCATTGTAGAAATGTTGTACTCACAGACTTTTTGACATTCAGGGAAATGTAGCTATGACGCTTCTTGGAAAAATTTTCACGGTAATGATCTTGCTCATGACCATTTTGTTCATGGGTTTTTCGATAGTCGTTTTCGCGACGCATCGAAACTGGAAGATGATTGTCCTCAATGAAGACGCGACGGAACAAAACCCGTTGGGTTACAGGCTGCAGTTATTGCAGGCAAAGGAAAACCATGACGCGTTAGAAAAAGAAATCAAGCGGCTCAACGAAAAGCTGGCCGTCGAGCAAGTTGCTCGCGTCTCGGTTTTGGCTGCATTGGAATCGCGTTTGACGCAAGAGAAATCCAACTACGAACAACTGGCAAAGACGTTTGAGACGACGAAATTTGAATTAAATCGAGTCAATACGATCAGCGAACGAGTTTCGGACATCAATACGCAACTGCTGGCTCAGGTAGCTGGACTGCGAGACAACGTAACGCAAGTCATAGACGACCGCGATCACCAGTTCTACGAAGTAGTTTCTTTGACTGCCTCGGTAAATCAACTTTCGGGCTCGGAGAAGCGACTGACGGAACGACGTAATCAGTTGGTTGACCAGTTGGCAGTTCGCGAGCGTTTGATTCGCCAAAATGGAATCAGTTTGGAAGAAGATGATCAACTTCCAGCGGACTTGCGTGGTCGCATTACAGCGGTCAGCGACAAGCGATTGGTTGAAGTTTCGATCGGTTCGGATGACGGCGTCAAAGTCGGTCACGAACTGCACGTCTTCCGCAACAAGACTTATCTCGGTCGCGTCGTAATTCGCAAGACGAAGGCTGATCGATCGGTTGGCGAGATTCTCGTCAAGATGCAAAAGGGCACTATCAAGGTGGACGATTATGTCGCAGCAAAGCTCAGCAGCTGATGTTGTTCAAAAGCAACGGTTCAGTATCTACACCATGATGTTGATCTTGGCGTTCTTTGCCTTGGTAACCGGTTGCACACTTCTGTATTTCGAGTTGAAGGAATACGGCGAGTATCCGTGGTGGAATACCAATGCGGCCCGCACAGGCCAAGTTGACATTATTCCTAGCCACTTTGATCATCTCGGCTAAGTTAGAATTGGAAACGGGCTCCTAACCGAACGGGCGCCTAACCGAACGGGCGCCCATGGCACCCCCGTACGCTCTCGCCTGCCAGAGAATAATCTCATTGCAGAGACGCGGCGGGATGAGGCCAATGGATATCGCCAATGGATATCGCCAATGGATATCGCCGTGACTGGCCTTCCGTCTCATGGTAAATCCTGCCATCGGCAATTAGGCCAAGCTTCCGTCCAGCTAATTCTGATATTGCACCGGCCATTCTCGCTGTGCGGCTCTGCGCGAGAATTCTGAAGAACATAGTTCGCTCAACGAACCAAAGATGTGCAAAATTTGTTGTGGTACAATGCGCGTTTCAAACAGGCGGAGATTCAATATAAAGGTGAAACGTGAGCCAGCGATTCGTTTGTCCACATTGCGACAGCTCGGTAAAAATCCCGCCGGGCCAAGAGAGTTCCCCCTGCAACTGCCCTCGCTGCTCTGGCTCGTTCGTTCCTAAAGCGAGTTCAGCGCCACCATCGCCTCCCGCAGCGGCCCAAACAATTCAGTCAGTCCCACCTCTCATTCCACTGGGCGATATCTTTCAAGAATCGCCCTCCGAGCCGCCCCCTTCATCGACAGCCGCCTGGCAACCACAACCTAAAGTTGAGAATCCGACGGACAACTCGTCAGCTCCCTCAATTGGTTCGTTAACACCCGACGCTGCGAATGAAACTGCCAATTCACGGAGGGCCCCAACAGAGGCGGGAGATTTGACACCGCTGGTAGATGACTTGCCGGTATTGGACGACGGATTAATTCCACTGGACGATGGACTTCCTGAATTGGAGGACCCACTAGCCCCACTCGGGACGCCGCAACCTTCCTCAGAGCAGTCGGCGGTGAACGATCCGGAGAACACCGAATCGCAATCCCTTTCGGACTCCACGACGTCAGGGACAGTTGACCCTCTATTCCACCGAGAAAAACTGCGGGCGACGGCGATTGCCAAACCCGAGGGAGCCAATGAGATCTTTGTTGTCACCTGTTCCGTTTGTAACGCTCGCGTCGACGTTACGCGGGATCAGATCGGTTCGTCCATCGCTTGCCCAGATTGCTATTTATCCATTCCGGTACATACGCCAAAAGAGAAACCTCCAGAAACGAGAATCGACATCGACAACGCGGAGGTTTTTTCATTTAGCGACGGAGAGCAAGCGGAAGAACTGAACGCGAAAACGATGACCGTGCAAGAAAAATATGCGCAGGAAGCACTGGAAAAAGCGCGCAAGGAATTAGACTCCCCCAAGGACAAGTCGGGTTACATCTTCGACGAGTACGACATTGAAAAAATAAACGCCAATATCAAAATCTTTGGCTTCATAGGGCAACCGGCGATTTGGCCGCGGTGGCTGATGTACTCGATCGGTCTGTCCGTGATCTTGGCGATATACTCCGTCGGAGTTTCATTCTACGACATCAACAATCTACTCTTTATGTTCCTGTCCTTTTTCATTTCGATCGTTGGCACGCTCGCACTAGCGCTGTGGATATTGTTTGTGG
>JBLHLE010000477.1:0-6129 GCA_047620805.1 Pirellulaceae bacterium | reverse complement strand
TCAAATTTCCGGACTTCTTGTCGGCGTCATCCGGAGCGAGAAGGCGTGAAGCGCTTTTGCCTCCAACAGCTCGATACTGGCGGCGTCTTGATCGTGAACCAAAGCATTCGTCAGAATTCGATTGTTCTGTTTGACTGTTTCTTAAAAACGAGTGATGGCGAAATTCATGGCGACTGGGGATACGCAGGCGAGGACAAGCCACCTTGGAATGTTGGACCCGAAACGAGCATCGCCTTCAGCCCGTCGTGTTTCTTCGACGTTCCCGAAGACTTCGAGGTCCCCGGAAATGCGGAATTCCGAATCGAGTTTATCACCGCCAGTGGCATGACATTTTCGCACGATTTCACTCAACAGGCTCCTCAGCTGCGTTCAGCAAAGCAATCAGTGCAACAGTTGACCAAGGAGTCAAAGCCGTTAGCAAAACCTGAGTCAAAAACAGAAGTCGAATCAACAAGTGACCCGCTGCCGGAAGTTACTTCAGAGGCAGCTTCGCGACCGACTTCGCAACCGAATTCGCAACGGGCAGAGCCAGCAGCGAAACAGCCGACGCGGCGAGCTGCGTGATAAGCGGTGCGAATTGGATGGTTTGCAGCGTTTAGTTCAATATTTCCCTCGGGAGTCCTCTGTAGTTATATATCGATTTCCGTTGATGTATGAGGTCGCTTCGGGTAACATCATCGGTAGTATTTCCAGATGTGAAGCGCGCGTTCTAATTCATTTGGCACGCTCGCATTTGCTCGACACAATCCCCTGTTTGGGAGACACTGGATGTCGCAAGAACGGCGTATAAAGCAGATTGCTCGACGGACCTTCCTGCAAGCGGGGAGTTTGTCTGCAATTGGCATGAGCCTTCCCGCTTTGTTGCAAGCTCGAGGTGTGAAGGATCGCACGGGAGGTCGGGCGAAAAGTTGCATCATGCTATTCGCGACTGGTGGACCCGCGCAACAAGAGACATTCGATCCCAAGCCGGACGCTCCGAGCGGAGTTAGTGGTGAGTTCAATCCAATCTCCACCGATGTTCCTGGCATTCAGATCTGCGAGCACTTGCCGTTGATGGCGAAGAACGCCAGTCGGTATGCGATCATACGATCTACGTATCACAAAAGCGGAACGCATGGTGTCGGCGTTCATTACAATCTAACGGGGCTCAAGCACGCGCCTCGCCAGGCGGGTGAGCCGCTAGTTTCGCGACAGGATCCTCCGAGCATTGGCGGGGCGATTCGCCAATTGCGAGGCGACCAGAATGGACTTCCAGCGGCGGTTCATTTGCCAGTGCGAATTGGCGACCAGAATAATTTTCGCTGGGGCGGGCAGCACGCTGGCTACCTGGGCGCAGAATACGATCCGTTGACATTGATCGACGAGAAGTGGACGCCCGGCACTTTGCCGCCCGCATTCTTGCCGCAAGAAGATGTCGGCATGGAACGATTCGAAAAGCGGGCAGGATTATTGCAGCAGTTGGATTCCAGTCGCAGCAAGATGCCGTCGCAAGAAACAGATATTTATCACATGGCCCAAAAGCGAGCCATGAGCGTGCTCGAATCGACGTCTGCGTGGGAGGCCTTCCTGCTTGAAAAGGAAAAGCCGGCGACGATCGAACGCTATGGCGATAATAAGTTTGGTCGCAGCTGTCTGGTTGCCCGACGGCTCGTAGAGGCAGGTGTCGGCTTGATAACAGTGCCCTGGATGTATCTTCACTCTACCAAGAACTTTGATACTCACAGTAAGCACTTTCAAATCATGAAAGAGCTGCTGTTGCCGCCGGTTGATCAGGCCTTCTCTGCATTGTTGGAGGACCTCGACCAACGCGGATTGCTCGACGAAACGCTAGTCGTATGGACGGGCGAGTTTGGGCGAACTCCTAAGATCAACAACGGTGCTGGACGCGATCACTGGGGCAATGTCTACAGCACCGTGATGGCTGGTGGCGGAATTCGCGGTGGTCAGGTTTATGGATCCAGTGACAAAATGGGTGGAGAACCGGCGGACAACCCGCTGCACGTCACGGATTTTGTTGCTACGATCTATAGTGCGTTGGGTTACGGTCCAAGCACAGTCGTGCACGATCAGGGGGGGCGGCCCCGTCCGATCGTCGAGGGGAAACCGGTGAAGGCATTGCTGGGTTGAGCATTACTGGGTTGAGCATTACTGGGTTGAGCATTACTGGGTTGAGCATTACTGGGTTGAGCATTCCTCGCTTGACCGACGCGAGAAACGCCATGACTGATTAAATAGCGACTGATTAAATAGCGACTGATTAAATAGCGACTGATTAAATAGCGACTGATTAAATAGCGACTGATTAAATAACGACTCAATTGGATGGCGACGAATGCAATCTGTAAATCGACGAGACTTTTTGAAACTCGGTGGCCTGCAAGTCGGTGCGATTTCGTCGTTGGGACTGTATCTTCCCGAGGTGTTAGCCGAGGCTGCAGCGTCAAAATCGCCGATAGCCGCCAAGAATATCAATTGCATCTTCATGTTCTTACAGGGTGGTGCCAGTCACATCGATATGTACGACATGAAGCCAAAAATGTCGTCAGACATTCGCGGTGAATTCGATCCCATTTCGACAAATCTCCCTGGCCTGGAGTTGAGTGATCGCTTGCCGAAGCTCGCGCAGTGCGCCGACAAGTTTTCGCTGATTCGGTCAATGCAATCGTATACCTCCAAGCACGGCGAGGGCGATGTTCACATTATGTGTGGCAGCGAGCTGGACAAGAATGTCCAAGCGCCTGGTTTTGGCGCGGTGATGAGTTCGCAGAAAGAACAACAGTCAGAAGTGCCACCCTTTGTGCACTTTGGCGACATGAAGCACCCCGCCTATTCCGCTCCGGGCTACGCGGGCTATTTAGGGCGTCGACACGATCCCTATGTGATCAAACAGGATCCCAACGCGGGTGACTTCGCAGTCCGCGAATTCGATGCCGGGAAAATCAGCAACGTCCGTCTTTCCGACCGGAAGTCGCTGCTTCGTTCACTGGATCGCTATCAAGCCAATCGCGAAACGCAAATGAAGTTTGCTCGCGTTCACGACGAGTTTTACGAACAAGCCTTTTCGTTGGCCACCTCCAAACGCGCTAAGCAAGCGTTTGATATTTCGCAAGAACCCGCAGAATTGCGAGATGCGTACGGACGAAATTGTGTTGGGCAAGGAATGTTGATGGCGCGGCGACTCGTCGAGGCGGGTGTTCGCTTCGTTACCGTTCAAGGCTATGTCGATACAAAGATCTATGGTTGGGATCACCACTGGGGAATTTTCCCTCATCTAAAAGCTCAGCTGCCAATCTACGACCAAAGCTATTCGGCTCTGCTCAACGATCTCGACCAACGCGGTTTACTGGACAATACCTTGGTCATTACTGCCGGCGAATTCGGGCGAACTCCCCGTCTCAATACCGACAAGCGCGGTCCCGGACGGGACCACTGGGGCAACTGTTTCAGTTTGACGCTCGGCGGTGGCGGTATCAAGACCGGACAAGTGATTGGTGCCAGCGATAAGATTGGCGGAAGCGTTGCGGATCGGCCAGTAACAGTCGCCGATTTTGCCGCGACAGTTTACCACGCGCTGGGATTGGATCCCGCGGCCGAAAAGACGATCCAAGGGCGAACGATGAAGATGTTGCCGGAAGGCCGCGTCGTCAAAGAACTCTTCTAATCTAAACCAACCAGTGTGCTCGCGCGTCAAAGATGGTCAATGAATAGGCGCGTCAAAGGGTAGGTAGTTGGCGAGTCGCGCTCCTTCTTAGCCCGCTGCGTCAGCGAGGAATCCGAATCGGCGGCTCGCTGACGCAGCGGGTTACTTTCCCCATGCGAGTCAAAGAAGGTCAATGACGAGACACATCACGTGCTCAAATGACTTCTTTGATCGGGGTCCCATCGGCAGCGATGAAAATCGGGCGATCGTCGGCAGTTCGCAGCGGTTTGCCTAGGTCCAGGCCTAGCTTGTGGTAGATGGTGGCGGCGTAGTCATTGGGGGTGTAGGCGTTTTTAGTGACGTAGCCGCCGTGACGATCGGAGGCTCCGATGACTTGCCCGCCCGGAACGCCTGCCCCGGCCATGGCGATACTGTAAGCGCCCGTCCAATGGTCGCGGCCTTGGGCCTTGTTGATTTTAGGAGTGCGACCAAACTCAGTGACGAAACAGACGAGCGTATCGTCGAGCAGTCCGCGGTCGTCCATGTCGCGAATCAAGGCGGCGAACGCTTGGTCAACGCTCCCCATCATCCACCATGTTCCGATTCCGTAGCGGCCTCGCCCGCCACCGCCGGCGCCGGGTAAGTTGCACGTGCCCGTTGTGTAAATGTAATCGTGATGATCCCAGTTTAGATTGGAACCACCTGGCGTTTTATCGGTCAATGGTTCGCGAACGTCGATCGTTACGAAGCGGACACCTTGTTCAATTAGCCGGCGACCGAGCAGATAGCATTGGCCTCTGTGTCCACGCCCGTATTCATCTCGCGTTTTGTCGGATTCTTTTTCCAAGTCGAAAGCGGTTTTGCTTTTGGGGTGCAACAAGCTTTCGCGGGCTTGATCAATGGCATGCTCCCAGCCCGCCGCGTTCTGGCTGCTGTTAACCGGCATGCCGATGTCGAGGTTGCCCAGCAAATTGAGACGCTCCAAGAAACGCGACTTGCCGATCTTTTCGTTTAGTCCCAAACCGGGAACTTTCCAACCCGGTTCTGAAAGATCGCGACCGCCAGTCTTGAAGACCGCAGATCCAGGGGGCAGAAAACCACTGCGGCTCATCTTGGCCTGTTCGTGATTGCCAGGTGCCATAATGTACGGAGCCAAGTACTCGCACTTCGATCCGATGCGATGCGCGACAACCGACCCGATGTCGGGCATTTCCACTGGACCGCCCGGAACATGACCGGACAGCGTGTATTGCGTACCATTGGGATGCCCATTAGCGATTCCGGTCGTGTGGTGCATCGAGCGGATAACGCTAAGCTTGTCTGCAACTTTGGAGGTGTGTGCGAGCAACTCCGTAAACTGCATTCCTGGCACGTTAGTTTGGATCGGACGGTAGGGACTGATGTGTTCCGCCAACGCGTCCGGCTTCGGATCCCACGTGTCGATGTGGGACATGCCGCCTTGTTCTAGAATCACCAATACGTTTTTGGCCTTGCCTATTCGATCGCTACTGCCCTGCCCTTCGCTGGCTAAAAGCTGTTCGGCTCCAAAGACGGAGAGGCCACCGGCGATTCCTATTCCGAGGAAATTACGACGGCCAATTCGGTGAAGGCTGGGCATATTCGGCTCGTGAAGGCAGGGAGTTGTTGGGGGGAAGTGGGCTGATAGACGTATTATCGGCAGTAGATGGCGCAATCACAAGGGGAATTGTTAGTCTGACGATCGAGAACTAGCAGCAAATCCACTCAAATTTCCCAAACAAGTCGGTGACAGGGAGTGATTTCTCGAAGACTCTCGGTTGCGACTCGGAAAAACATTTAGTTGGCAGTCGATGGATTAGTAGACCTGACGCTAAATCTACGTGACGGACCTCACGCCCCCAAGTATTTCGAAGTAAACAAGCGAATATACTTTTATCGCAACGCGTTCAATCGTTCGATCGCAGCCAGCCTCTTTTACGACTGGCGGCGCTGAACGGGATTAGTAGTACTGCAATCAGAATAATACAGACTGGCATCACCAGCGTTGAGGTTTCCTGACCTTGAAACGCACCACTGACAAAGAAAGCGTGCGACATTTGAGTCAGGACTCCCGCCAGCGACATCATTAGCACGTTGATAGCCCACTCTTTTCGGATGAGTAAGGCGATGCACCCAATGACGCCACCAAAAACGGCAACTGCAAAAGCGGCTACGACGAAAATAGGAGTTTGCTCAAAGCCGATCGTGAATCTGCCGACAAAAATGGTGAGCCCGATGAAGTTCCACACTAACGCGAGTCCACTGATGATCCAAAACCACCAAGCCGGATTCGATTCTTCACGGGCGTCTGATGGACGTGCTGCCGTCATGCTTAATTGATTCCACGATTCTCTAACCCGGATTATTCGTAACCCGACGCGTAAGCGAGGAAATCCGGCGAGTTTCCTCGCTTACGCGTCGGGTTACTATTGCGCCGTGTTTTGGGAAAGTTGGCGACAAACTCATGTCCA
>JBLHLE010000476.1:0-6134 GCA_047620805.1 Pirellulaceae bacterium | reverse complement strand
CGAGTGATTCCGGTAATCTTAGTACCGACTCCACCTAAGTATTTGGCCTTACCACGAGTCTCGACAGAGTTACCGATTTGGGCACCCTTGCCACAGATTTGACATTCTCGAGCCATTGTTTCAACCTCGCAATTATTTCTGTCCAAAGGACGTCTATCTACGTATGATTCGTTCGGCGAATCCATAATGATCTGATTTGGTTCTGTATTAACCACCTGGGACTACTCCCCCCTGATGATGGGGGTTTTGCGAAGTGGAATCTCGCATTTTACAGCCTTGTGGGCCCACTGCAACTGCAACTGGCAATTCTAGAGCGCCAGAAGTACAATGCCGCTAACGGTTATCGGCCGCTCACGGTCCCTAACTTACGCCAATTTTTCCGCCTCGCGAAAGGCTTGCTGCCATGTTCCATCTGCTATTGCCCATTGTGTTTGCGCTCGCCCCGATGCTTCCCGATGGGACTCAACTGACGTATGAAGGCACAATCGTCGCAGCAAAAGGTCTGCCCGTCGAAACGAAGAAGGTATTTCAGCTGCAGATGTTCCTTCGAGATGGTGACGGCGACGTGGCCGTTTTTTGGACGAACAAAGAGCAGGGACGCGGGGGTTGGCCGTGGACTTCGCGTTTTGGCCGCAGCGCCGTGACAACCGAATGGCAGCCCCACAAGGACGGTCCGACTCTGCTCTACAACCGTGGTGAAACCAACAGCGTCGTGCCTCTGATCTTGCCTATGATCGCTCCCCATAAAGAATTGGCCTTGGGGACCAAGTGGGAGGCCGGCAAGCTTTTGCATCAGGTTGTTCGCGACGAAACACTCAATAGCCGCGACGCCTGGGTCGTCGAAGCCGGCAACAATTACGGTGTGCGACGAACCCTCTGGATCGATAAGGAAGATCCCGTCTTGTTGAAAGTCAAAGAGACGGTATTCATGGGACAGGGCGAAGAGCATTTTATGGAATACGAACTTAAGCAGCAAAAGCTACTCTCAGAAGCGGAATGGAGCGCCGCGCTGAAGTCCTTCGGGCGATGGCTCAGCTTCCGCGAACAATTAAAATTGGAGCCGCATTTACAGGACCTCGCTTGGGACGAAACTCAACTGACTCTGTTGAAAGACAAGCTCTCGAAGGTCGTTGCAGCGACGGCCGGGGGACCCTTGGATAATGTCGCCGTTGTGGCTACGCGGGACACTCAGGCTCAGAGCGGAAGGTCAAACGCCGTTGGCTCGCTACGAGAGAATATCGTCGGAATGGCGTTGCCCAAGTTTAATTTAGATACGATCGATGGTACACCAGTCACCAACGCGACCCATCAAGGTAAAGTCGTCGTGTTTCATTTCTGGGACTACAAAGATACTCCACTGACACCACCGTATGGGCAGATTGGATACCTCGACTTCATGCAGCGCCGTTTGGACTTGGAGAAGGCGACGATCATCGGTGTAAACACGAACCGTTCGCTACTGCAAGAGTCATCGCGACGACGTTCCGTTTATTCGGCGCGAAAGCTGCAGCAGTTTATGAATCTAAGCTACCCAATACTTTCCGACACTAATGGCTGGATTGGAAAGTTGGGAGACCCGCGTGAAACCGGCGCGAAATTGCCGCTGTTCGTCGTTGTTGGTAAAGACGGAAAAGTTGCGGAATACCATTTGGGCGAATATCAGGTCGATCGCGACAATGGGCTTAAAGAGCTAAAGGCCAAAATCGACGCCGAATTGGCTAAGTAAACATACGGATCGCGACCGATTTCACAAATGTAATGTCGGCGACAAATTTCCAAGCTCGCAATTCGGGTTAGCGGAGTGTGTTTGGTTTGAACCGGCATGTTCAGTCGACTAAATTAAGTCGCCCACTGACTCGCTTGACGGCTTCTGTTACCGCTTCTACTATTTCCGGTTCACCACTCTCAAGTGCTCGGTTGTACCAGTGAAGAGCTTGTTCGAGGTTTGCTTCAACGCCGATACCGAGTTCGTAGCATTCGCCTAGTTCGGCTTGGCAGCCAGTAACTCCTGCCTCGGCGGCGCGAGTATACCAGCGGATTGCGATTTGTTCGTTCTTCTCGACTCCCTCGCCCATCATGTAGCAGCGGCCGAGCAATCCCATGGCGAGTGGGAAGTCCGCATCGGCGGCGCGGCCGTAGAATTCGACAGCCATTTTCGCGTCTGCTTCGACGCCGTCCCCCGACAGGTAACAGTGGCCGACGAACAATTGGGCTGGTGGGTAGTTTTGGTTCGCCGAAACGGAAAACCACCGAAACGCTTCCTGGTGATCTTGCTCGACTTCTTCGCCATCGCGGTAGTTCATGCCGAGCCAAAACTGCGCTTCGACTTGGCCTTCGTCAGCAGCAGCTTGCAGTGTTTCGATATCGGCATCTTCGAGTGATACGTAGGGACTTACTGGATCAGCCAGAGCGTCGGCATATAGTTCGATGTTGGAGTTAAGCGAGTCGGCGATTTCGGCGAGTGCCTGGAGTGCCGGTGTGAGGTCTTCAGTTTCGTTGACTAGGAAGAACTCGATGGCGAATTTCAGCGTGCGGCCAAGTTGCACTTCGTAGGCTACCGGAGGCAAGGCCAACGGGCGCATTTGGGCTGTCTTGCCGCTGCGGGATAGATCGCGAATCCACCAAGCAAGAAATTCCAGGGCAACCCAGCCGTCTCTGCCCGGCTCCTGGTCGAAGCGAATCGTGGCAGTCACCAAGACTTCGTTGGGTAAACCACCCTCGCTGCGCCTTAGCGTCGCGTGTGGCAGGTCGGCGAATTCACCCGCAAGCGTCAGTTCGCGATCGGTGATGCCATCCAGTCCTTGCACGCCGATGGCCACTTCTTCGATTCCACTGAGTCGACCGAAAGCGTCGTGTAATTTCTGTACTTCGGGGGGATATTGTGACATGCCAGTTAAGATGACGTCCTTTCGGTCCTCGATATTCCTTCGTGCCGGAAGTTAGCGACACGGCCGCCAAGGGACTATTTCTGCGGTGGAAATTGTCGAGTGATTTCGAGTACCTGTGGGAGCAGTTTTTTCGTTGTGCCGATGCCGTCGCCGCTGTCGACTTTCGGATTGCCCTGCCAGTCTACGAATACTCCACCCGCCTCTTCCATGATTGGCTGTACGGCAGCCGCGTCCCAGATGTTCATGATCGGGTCCACCATCAGTCCCGCTCGACCAGTGGCCACCAAGAGATAGCCATAACAGTCTCCCCAGGATCGAGTGATGTACGCCTTCTTCTCCAGTGCGAGATAAGCGTCGGCCGCGCCGCGTTCCGCAAACGTGTTCACTTGCGATGTCACGAACAACGCATCGTTTAGATCGTCGTAGTCGGCGACTTTGGCCTCCACTGGTTGGCCGCCGTTCTTGACGTGCCAAGCACCGCCGCCAGTGGCTGCATAAATCATCTCGTCCAATCCAGGAATGTAGACTACGCCAATCGGGCAGCGGCCATCGTGCTGTACGCCGACCATCGTGCCGTAAAGCGGTACGCCGCTGTTAAAAGATTTCGTCCCATCGATGGGATCAAAGATCCAAGTGAAGTCGGACGAGCCGTCGTGTTCACCAAACTCCTCGCCAATGATGCCGTCGTCGGGAAAGGCGTGCCGAACCGCCTCTCTCAATAGTTGTTCTGCGGCTCGATCTGCCACAGTCACCGGTGAGTCGTCGGACTTTCGTTCGAAGCGGATTCCGGGCTGAAAGTGTTCGAGCGTCAGCTTGCCAGCTCGGCGAGCAATTTCGATGGCAAGGTCCAGCCGGGAAGCGATATCCAGCCGTGAAGCAATATCCATACTTGAAGCGTTAGCCATGGTTTGATTTGCTTGAAATCCTACGGGCTTTGTTCTGTATACAGAAATGGTAAAAGATACCTATTCGGTGATATGACTCACCAATTGATATACGAATAGGCGTTAACATCAGGCAGTTGGGAGTGCCTGGCTCCAGGCAATCGCTAGTTCTCAGGAGGTGTTAGCAAATGAGATAGTTTGATTGACTCTAGCTGCTTTCGTGCTGTGGCAGTTACTTCCGTCAGAGCATTATGCAATTTGTTTTGCGAAATCTCTGGAAGGCCTTGGCCGATGACTTCGCCGTTGTCCATTCGACCATCGATTGCTTCGATGACTTCCAGCAACGAGACGTTGTCGGGCGACCTGGTTAGCGCGTAACCGCCATCGACACCGCGAGTCGATCGGAGGATTCCGTGCGTTACCAGAACTCGGAGTATTTGCAGCAAGAATCGTTCGGGCATATCGCCCTCAGCCGCCAATTGACTACACGGAACTGGCGATGTCGACTGGCTCTTGGCCAGCTGCAAAGTTGCACGCACGGCGTACGATACGGTACGAGAAAGCTTCATTGCTCGTCTCTCGGTAATTGTCTGTGACGCCACAACGGTCGGAGTTACGTCCTCTAACACGCTGTTAGAAGCCACGCCATTTTTTGTAGCAATCAAACCTGCTGAATATTGGTGGCAAAACTTGCCCGCTCCAATTTGGTTCGGACATTCGATGTACAACACAGTTCAAACGAATGTTCGGTGTTGAAATAACTTGTTGAGACTTCCTCTTCCGCCACCGCGTGACAATCTACCAAAGTTGTTCCAAATGTCAACAAAATGAAACAACTTGTGTTTATCTGTCTTTACAATCTGTTTCACGAGTAAAACAACTTACTTCTTCGGAGGGGTGGGGTCGGCGGTCGGATCTGGCGTCGTAAAAGCGTGGAATACCAGAAGCATTGCGCCGATTACGAGAAGAGAGTCGGCGATATTGAAATTGGGCCAGGTGTGTTCGCCCCAGCGGAAAAGAATCCAGTCGCGCACTTCACTGTGCCAAATGCCGTCAGGAGATTTCCATAAGCCAAGTCTGTCGTATAGGTTACCGATAATTCCTCCGGATACGAGAGAGAGCGTGAAGGTCAGCAGCAGGTCATTTCCGGCCTTGCGCACAAAGAGCCAGTAGCAGATTCCAGCGATTGCCAGGACAGAGAGTCCGGCGAAGATCAACCCATATCCCTTACCCAGGCCGAACAGAGCACCGGGATTCAGCGAGGTTTCGATCCCGATGTAGCCTTCAATTATCCACCACTCATTTCTAGCTCGCGGCATTCCTCGCCACTGGAAGACCCAGTACTTGGACAAAAGATCAGCGGCGCAGCCAAAAATCGTTACCAAAGAGTAAAGCAGATAGCGGCTAACAGGCACTTGCTGTGCTTGTGTTGACATCGCGGTCTTATTAGGAGCCTTCAAGCTTACTGGCGCACTTGACACAATAGGCAGTTTGTGGAATTACATTGAGTCGGGTCTTCGGAATGCGTCCTTCGCATTCAACGCACAGACCATAGACAGACTCTTCGATGCGTTCAAGAGCATCTTCAATATCTTCGAGCGTTCCACCGTCTTTTTCCAGCAAACTGAGCGTAAATTCTTGCTCAAAATTATCGGAACCGATGTCTGCCATGTGAGTGGGCATGCTTGATAGATCGCCACTGGCCTCGGAGCGAGTTTGGTGCAAAGCTGCACTAGCCAAACCACTTACGTCACCGCGTAAACGAGCACGCAGTCCGATTAGGAGTTCTTTGTAATGGGCGAGTTCTTGCTTTTTGAATGGACTCTTCATTGAGTTAATTCCTCCGAGCCTCGTTTGGGTTCGCTCGCGAACTTTTGTAGTCTTGTCCTGTCAACTGTAGTGGTAGTGCCGACGAGTCGGACCATTCTAGGTTTGGCGCTTCAGGCTGTCAAATGGCACTAGACCATCCGGTTGTGAATGTAAATCCTTTTTTGTTCAGTTTTTGACGATTAGTACGTAAATTCTTGACGAATTGTTTGAGGTGTTTAACGCCCCTGACGACAAAAAGCGAATTAGGATTACACTAGAAGGACTGCCAACTTTGTTGGCAGGCTGTTTCATTCCCCATCCACATGCAGTTATTGGTTAGTGCAGTGCCCCTCAATGACGTCGCCTTTCAATGTTGCATTTCCCCTAAATGCGGCGAGACTTTTTCAGTTGAGCAAGTTCTGACGAGTTGCCCAAAGTGTGGCGATTTGTTGGATGTGCGATATGAATGGGACCGGATTGAGCTGCCAAAGAAGCTCAGCGACTTTGAGCAGATGTGGTCGCGGAGGCACGAACCTTGTCGCTTCAGTGGGGT
>JBLHLE010000475.1:0-6139 GCA_047620805.1 Pirellulaceae bacterium | reverse complement strand
ATAAAAATGACGGCGGCGATCACACGCTTGTTGTCGTGGGTAAAGGCCATTTGCTCATCTCCATTAACACATGTCTCAATCAGACATGCGTTTGGTTTAGACACGCTTCTACGCCAATTACTGCGAAGAGGGTGGAGAACCGCCTCGTCGTAACACGACAAACAGGAAACGTATCGGTTGCGCGGACTGCGCAGATTGAGTAGTCAATAGATGAGATTCGGTTAGTTAGGTAGCGCCAACCGGGTCGCCAACGTAAAGCTGCAAAATCTGGCTTTGCACTTTGATAGCTCGGATTAACACCCAGATTTGCTCCGGCGAGAAGCGCTGGGGATCGGAACGCGCTAGGCATTCCAATTCTTCCGTCATGGCGGCATGCTGGTCCGTGGCGGCCTGCAGCTTAAGTCCCATTTCCTTCCACGCCTTTGTTAACGTGCCTTCGTTGCGCAAATCCTCGACTTTTTCGGTCGAGTTGGTAAGCAACAGGCACAGGCGTGCAACGTCTCGGGCTTCGGCGTCAGGTTGCAGGTGTTGGATACGCGATGCTAATTCATGGCAATTCATCGTTTCGCCCATTTCTCTACTATGATGCTGTGTCGGCGTTTGTGGGGTCAATTTGTTTGTGAGCCGATCGATTGCGAATCGACTTCACCACACATCGCGACTCGAAGGGGATCGATATTGTCGCTACACGCTAGTCATAAAACGACATCTGCGCGGTGCACATGCTGGGCTATACAGGAAACTTACCTTAGGAATTGGGCCAGGAAAGTTTTTTCTAAGTCCACAATAGGAAATGTGAGCGATGTGTCGCTTGTAAACCATTTGTTGCGTATTGCCAACGCGCGATTAGGCACACGTTGGACTTTTGCGACACCGTTTGTTGCCAGTTCTAACCCCGAAAACACGTTCGCGTTGCGTACAAGATTCGAATGTGCCGAGATCCCACTGGAAAGTTGAAAGTCTACGCAGCGTCGGCAAATATCGCGGCGGAGAATAGCTGCATTTTTTTCCGCAATTCCGCGAAAGTCCAGAATTGCTCAGATGTTTGCCACGGCTTTGTAGTGGCCGAGCAATTCAGACGCCCGCATCCTCACGTCGAAGTTTTGTTCGGCGACAATTCGCGCCGCGGCGCCCATCGACTCCCGCCGCGTGCGGTCCTCAAGTAGCTCGACAATTTCTCGGGCGACCGCAGCGGGCTCGTTGACTGGCACAACAGCTCCACTTTCAGCGGTGGGGAGGATTTCGCAAGTTCCACCAACTGCGGTGGCAATAATCGGCAGGCCACACGCAGCTGCCTCCAACAACACTCTCCCCAATGGCTCTTGCTTAGCCGTATGAACTAGTAAAGTCGAGTCTGCCAGGATCTGCCGGACATCGCTGCGGGCACCGAGGAAGTGAAACCGACCCGATAGTTCGTCTGATTCAGACAATCGCCTCAATTCGAGTTCGTGTTCAATGGCCTCTTGCTTCACCGAATACCTGGCGCCGACGTGGACAAAGTGAGGTTGGCAGTCACCAGTTCTAGCCTGAGGGGCAGCAAAGTGAGCGGCAAAGTGAGCGGCAACGTCAAACGCAGCGGACAACAGCGTGTCGAGTCCCTTTCGTAGAACGACTTGGCCGATGCTGACCACAATTGGACACGTATCCGGTATTCCGAGTTCTCGGTGCAAAACGAAACTAGGAGGCCGTGGCTGAAACTTATCGAGATCAACGCCGTTATACAAGACGAAGGTCTTCTCCGGAGTTAATCCCGCTCGGCAATGATGCTCCCTGGTTGCTTCTGATACCGACAGAACTCTGCAATTGAGATCGACGTCTGTGGTGGCACGTCTGCTAATATTGACGATGTCGCGAATATGCCCCAGGCTGGGGACATCTCGCTGGCGTACTACCGGCCCAACAATCCGCGACATCGACAAACTGTTCGAGTGGACGACGTCGTACGAGGCATTGGCCAATAATGCGTCGATTCGCCGCCTGCATTCTCCCAACTCGTGTCGCGAGCCCGCTGCATCGATGAGGTCCAGCGGCAGGATCGGGATTCCCTGTTGTTGCAAGCGATCGGCAAGTGGACCTGTCGGTGGCCCCGCCGCTTGAAATTGAACGCCGAGCTGAGAGAGCTGTTCAGCCATCGCCAGCAGCGAGTTTTCGCCGCCGTTGATCGTGGGATACTCGAACATCACTAGAACTGACAACGACACTGCGGCGATCGATCCCCTCTAACTTGCAACCCCGTCGATTGCAACCCCGTCGATTGCAACCAGGTTTATTGCACTTGGTCTTATTGCACTTGGTCTTATTGCACTTGGTCTTATTGCACTTGGTCTTGTTGCACTTGGTCTTGTTGCCATGGTCATTGAATGACGACTTACAGTAACACTACAGCAAGCCATAGTCAGTCAGGCTCTTTCGCAATGCAACCTCTTCCTCTGGTGTGAGCGGGGTCATTGGCAAACGTAAATCACCCGTGTCGCGACCGAGCATTTTCATCGCCGCTTTGATCGGAATTGGGTTA
Source organism: Pirellulaceae bacterium (assembly GCA_047620805.1). Lineage (GTDB taxonomy): Bacteria > Planctomycetota > Planctomycetia > Pirellulales > Pirellulaceae > JBLHLE01. Next base: position 3,624 of record JBLHLE010000475.1, on the reverse strand, counting down.
GTGGCCAAACCGAGCATGTCGCGGCAGAGCGGGAAGAGTTTGTGATGTAATTCGCAGGCCAACTGGGTATCGCCAGCATTGTAGGTGTTCACTAACTTGATCATGTCGTGGGGGATAATGTTTCCGACGACCGAAATGACGCCCGAGCCACCGATGGACATCAGTGGCAACGTGAGGCTGTCGTCCCCGCTCAAGAGGGTCAAGTTCGTTTCTTTGAGGATTTGCGACGCTTGATCGAGTGACCCGGTGGCTTCTTTAACGAGCTCGATATTTTCCAGTTCGGCCATCCGGATGATGGTGTCGGGTTCTATATTCTTGGCAGCTCGGCCAGGGATGTTGTAGACACACAACGGAATGTCGACTGCCTCAGCCAACGCTTTGAAGTGTTGAAAAAAGCCTTCCTGAGTTGGTTTGTTGTAATAGGGTGCAACGATCAACGCGGCATCGGCGCCTTCTTTGGCTGCCCAGCAAGTTAGTCGCAACGCTTCTTTGGTGCTATTGGAGCCAGTTCCTGCCATGACTTTGATGCGACCCGCCGCAGCTTGGACCACCTCAGAGATAACACGTTCGTGTTCATCGTGGCTCAAAGTCGGAGATTCGCCAGTGGTACCAACGGGAACGAGGCAAGTTGTGCCCGCTTCCACTTGGAAATCTACCTGGGCGCGTAATGCTTCATAGTCGACCTCGTCATCCCGAAACGGCGTGACAATAGCGACCGATAACCCTGCGAATTCAGCACCTTTTCTCGTCATGGCAGATTTCTCACGTGGCGTAATAGAGTTAATTCAATTGCCCATTTTACGAATTCCGCAGCGACTTCGCAAAGGGGGCAAACATGGTGCCTGCCGCGCTACTGGGAGGAAGCAAAAATGAGGCGGATGTCAGGTTAAGTGGAATGTCAGGTGGAGGAGTTGGAAGCTATTTTGAAATGAGGTCCTTCATTTCACGGACGGAATTTTGCATTCCGATCATGATCGCTCGGGCCACAATGCTGTGACCGATATTCAGTTCATACATTCCCTCGAGCCGTGCGACGGGAGTGACGTTGTGGTAGTTCAGGCCGTGGCCCGCGTGCAACCGCATTCCCAGTTGACGTATCTGTTGGCCAGCCTTGGAGAGTTTGCTGAGTTCGGCTTCCTGGTCAGTTCCTTTTGAGAGAGCGTATTGACCCGTGTGGAGTTCAACGGCTGCGGCACCCATCTTGGCCGCGGCGTCAATCTGAGCTGCATCGGGGTCGAGGAATAGGCTGACAAGAATGCCGGCGTCTCGCAGTCGTTTTACCGCGAGTTCGACTTCATCGTAGTTGCCAGTGACGTCGAGACCACCTTCCGTGGTAACTTCTTCACGTTTTTCGGGAACAAGCGTCGCCTGCTCGGGCCTTGTCTTGCAGGCTATTTGTAGGATCTCGTCCGCGCAGGCCAATTCCAGGTTCAGGCTAACGGTGACAGTGTCGCGCAAGACGCGTACATCGCGGTCTTGAATGTGCCGGCGATCCTCGCGGAGGTGTATGGTAATACCATCTGCTCCGCCTAGTTCCGCCGCTGCAGCCGCCCAGACAGGGTCGGGTTCATACGTCTTCCGTGCCTCGCGCACTGTGGCAACGTGATCGATGTTCACTCCCAATTTCGGCAGCAACTGTTCAAACGGCATGTTATTCTCCTACAGATTGGCTGGGTGCTCTGCCAGCTCATTGTGATTTGCGTGTTGCGGGCGAGACAGGTTTGCGGGCATCGGTGATAATTGCCCCATGGTTGGCAGGCGAGCTGATATGAATCTCGACAGGAAACTCACGCAAAAGTTCGCGAAGTTTTTCAGAAAGTTCCCCGGCGGCATCTTGATTTCGAGTCACTGCAAACACAGTCGGCCCCCAGGAGGATTGACCTACGCCCTCGATTCCAAGTTGGCGAACGGTTTCGACGACTTTCGTAATTTGGACGCCGTTGTACGGCCCACCTTGAATAGAAGTAAAGCAATTGCCAGCGATCTGTCCGTAGCTGTACAGTCCCGCGCTGAAGAGGTCAAAGTCGTCCGTCGCGACGCCGGGAACCACTTTGTGTTTTAGGATATCGACTAGTCGGTTTGTTGTTTCTTCCGTGACCGGCGGCAGTTGATCAAAGTTCGACTGTTCTTCCGCTCCCCACACAGAGCATTTGACTTGGGGGCGAATAAGTACGAAGCGCCATTGTGGCGGGACGTCGATTTGGCAATCGAGTGGCGAGATGGGCTCTTTTAATTTTCCCCTTTCCACGATAAAGCCGCCGCCGACAAATCCGTAAGTGCCGACGGCCGAACGAAGACCGCGTCCGACACTGGTTCCCAACTCCACCGCATTCTGTCTCGGTAGATCTACCCAGGCACTTAAGCCAGCGGCCACGGCGAGGCCAAGTTGAGTACCAACACCTAAACCTACGTGCTGAGCAGGGCAGTCGACGATTTCGACTTCACAGTTCGGCAGTAAACGCTGGTGGTGTTGAGCCCAGCGGCCTGCGAATTCACTTACTCTTTGCGGTAGGTTCCCTTGCCCTAACGCCGAGAACTTGTCGGCTTTGCAAATTGTGAGCTGCAGTCGAGGTGTTTCGAGCATCACTCCAGTTCCGCCAAACTGCCGTCCGGTATTGCCAAACGAGAGTAGACCGAAGTGCAATCGAGTCGGTGCGGTTACAGTAAGTGAGGCGGTCATGAAGTTGCCTCACGCTGCCTCGATTCGATTTTATCGGTTATAAACTGCTGCAACTGATCGAACGCGCGACGTTCCGATTCTCCACCCGTTTTGTCGACAAGTATCGAAAGCTCTTTAAGCGGATACGTAATGGCAGCGTCGGGGATGATGCCAATTCGAGTCGCCAGGATCGCGGCTTCGATGACTGCGTATTTGCCGCGATTGAGTCCGAAGAATTCCCTCACGCGACCGGCTTGAACTACCTCGCAATCAATCGTCGTTCGTTCGTTAGAGTCGTCGAGTCGCGTGACTTTAAATTGATACCAACGGCAGCAGTCCGCCAAGATCAGCCCGCTGCTGTCCAGCAGATTCGGGGGCGTCAGTTTTCCAATCGCGGCTGCGGCCATCATTTCGACGTTATCGGTGACGTGCAAAACACCCAGGCCCGTCCGCTTCAAATTCTTGTATGTTGTCGAGGTTTGAAAGGGACGCAAGACGAACCGCAACATCTCGTCGTCGACGCGCGGACCCATCGGCGACACGTTCACCGAGTCGTCTGCGTTTCGCGATGTTACGATTCCTTCGAGTATCATTTGGCTCGACTACCCACTGTATCAAAAGGTGACAGGATGATCCGGTTCGACGAATTCGTCGGGCGGCGGGACTTTGAGTTCGTTATCGATCGAAAGCTGTCTTTCGCCAACTCGAAGTCCCGCAAGTTTGGAGAATGCCGTCAGGAGCGGATACCCTGCGTCGGTTAATATCGACTCCGGATGAAACTGCAATCCGACGATGGGAAGTTCCGTGTGTGCGATCGCCATCACCACTCCATCTTCCGTTTCCGCCGTCACATGCAGTTCGTTTGGCAAGGTCCCGCGATCCACGACGAGCGAATGATATCGGCAGACTTGCATCGGATTGGGTAGTGATTCGAACACGCTGGAATTGTGGTGTTGGATCATGCT
>JBLHLE010000474.1:0-6152 GCA_047620805.1 Pirellulaceae bacterium | reverse complement strand
GTTAACCGCTCGCGTGACGGTGAATCGCTATTGGCAACTGCACTTTGGAGTCGGTCTGGTCAAAACCCTCGAGGATTTCGGTTCGCAAGGCGAGTGGCCTTCGCACCCGCAGTTGTTGGACTGGCTTGCCACGGAGTTTATCGAGTCGGGTTGGAATGTCAAAGCGATGCACAAGTTGATGGTGACGTCGGCAACGTATCAGCAGTCTTCTCATTGGTTGAACGAGGGGTCGAAATCTGATCCCGATAACCGACTGTTGGCGCGGGGTCCGCGTTTTCGATTGGATGCGGAAATGATTCGGGATCAAGCGCTCGCCGTCAGCGGATTATTGGTGGAGCAACTGGGAGGAGAGAGTGTCCGCCCGTATCAACCGCCGGGTTTATGGCGTGATGTAGTTTATGGGAACGCGCCGCGTTTCACTCAGGATCACGGAACGAAATTATATCGACGCGGGATGTACACCTATTGGAAACGAAGTGTGCCACCACCGAGTTTCCAGGCTTTCGATGCCCCGACGCGAGAAGCTTGTACTCTTCAGCGTTCAAAAACCAACACCCCGCTAGCGGCACTTGTGCTAATGAATGATCCCACGTTTGTGGAAGCATCTCGCAAATTGGCCGAACGAGTGATAAAGCAGGCCGGTGCTGCACCGGGCCAGCGATTGGAGTTAGCATTTCGTTTGGTGACTGGCCGCAGACCGAACGAAACGGAACAACAGAAACTACTCGCAGCCCACCGCGACCTGCTGACTGGATTTCGCGAGGACCTTGCGGCGGCAGAACAACTCATGAAAATCGGCGAGTCACCCTACGATCGGTCGCTGGATCTGGCCGAACTTGCCGCCTACACAGCCGTCGCCAACGCGTTACTTCAGCTCGACGAAACAATTACACGGAACTAACGCGATGAATCCAAACGACAATGTCGCCGACGAATTGGGCCTGATGTCTACTCGCCGTCAACTACTGGGACGAGCCACGACTGGTATCGGCTCGATGGCGCTGGCTTCGGTGTTGAACGAGAACCTCTTTGCCGGTCCACCCGAGGAGCGGGGGAGTGCGGTCGGCGGATTGAGCGGCTTTCCCAACTTCCTGCCGAAAGCAAAGCGAGTTATCTATCTGTTTCAGAGCGGAGCGCCGTCGCAGTTTGAATTGCTGGACCACAAGCCTGCGCTCGAACAGCGGCATGGGCAAGTGTTGGACGCGGCGTTCTTCAAAGGGCAACGGCAGACTGGTATGACGGCGCGACAGGAGAAACGCGTTTGCAAATCGATCTACAAGTTTTCCAAGCACGGGCAAAGCGGTGCGGAGATCAGTGAATTGATGCCGCATCTCGGCAAAGTTGCCGACGACCTGTGCATCATTCGTTCTGTCCAAACCGATGCGATCAATCACGATCCGGCGATCACGTTTTTTCAGACGGGATTTCAACAGGCCGGGCGGCCAAGTATGGGAGCGTGGGTCAGCTATGGTCTGGGGAGCGAGAGTGCGGACTTGCCCGCGTATGTCGTGATGATCTCGCAAGGCAGCGGCAAACGTGATTCTCAAGCTCTCTACGCTCGCCTCTGGGGTAGTGGTTTTCTGCCGTCGGCGCATCAGGGAGTAAAGTTTCGCGCGGGCGGAGATCCCGTCCTGTATCTCAACAATCCGCCCGGCATTAACAATGAGCGACGCCGCAAAGTTTTGGATCTTAGTAATTCGCTTAATCAAGCACACTTCGACAAGGTCGGCGACCCGGAGACGATTACTCGCATTCGGCAAGCGGAGTTGGCTTATCGTATGCAAATGTCTGTCCCGGAACTGGTCGCCACAAACGATGAGCCGCAGCACGTGTTCGACCTGTACGGCGAGTCGGCACGTCGCCCCGGAACTTATGCCGCGAATTGTTTATTGGCCCGGCGACTCGCCGAACGCGGTGTCCGCTTTATTCAGTTGTACCACCGCGGTTGGGATCAGCACGGAGACTTGCCCCGCGATCTTCCCTTGCAGTGCGGCGACGTCGATCAGGCTTCGGCTGGATTGTTGACCGATTTGAAACAACGAGGGATGCTGGACGATACATTGGTGATTTGGGGCGGAGAATTCGGCCGCACGGTTTACGCTCAGGGTGGACTGAACATGACCAAGTACGGTCGCGATCATCATCCCCGTTGTTTCAGCATGTGGATGGCGGGCGGCGGGATTAAAGCGGGGATCACGCACGGCACGACGGACGAATTTGGTTTCGATATCGTGGAAAACCCAGTCCCGGTTTACGATCTACACGCGACGATGCTGCACTGTCTTGGAATCGATCACGAACGACTAACGCACAAGTTCCAAGGACGCTACTATCGCTTGACAGATGTGCACGGCCGCGTTGTCCGCGATATTTTGGCTTGAGGCATGCGAATTGGTTGTTGTCGACGTTAAGCCGGCCACGGACGGGCAGCAAGACGCTGCCAAAGAGCGGCTTGGCGAACTCGTAACGAAGTAGGAAATGGTCATTTACGATCCGGTATTACCGGATCAATCGCAATGACCGCGGCGCTCACATCGCGTCCGATTGCCCGGCCGCGAAGGTGAATAGTTCTCGGGTTTCACCGATTGCTTCGTTTTTGACAATTGCCGCATTCGACGTACATTTTTTGGCTCATCAAACGATTTCTGAAATGTAAGAGTGGAGCTTCCGCCCCTGAGTACGCGGTTGTGTTGGCTCTAATCGTCGTCATGTGCATCAGTGCGGTGCAAGCGATCGGCACTGCTGTCAATTTGGCTTTCTCGCAGGTCGCACTTTCAATGGACCAAGGAAACGTCAGTCAACAGCCGCCGCCGATGAGTCGTGCGCCTATGGCATCCCCAGCGCCGCCACAGAATAGTGCTCCTAGCGCTGGGATGGCAACGCCCTCTCCCTGAGTTGACTGATCATAATTTGCGGATCGGTCGGACGAATTCATTCCTCCCAGGCATCACGAAGATGAACAATCAAAAAATACTCGCAACATTAAAACAACTTTTTGGGGCTGGGGTGCTCGCCGCGTTCTTTGCACTCGGCGTATCATCGCTCGGATCGTTGTTGGGGGGGTGCAAAGCCAGACTTGTTACTCGACGACATGCGAGCGTCCCGAGTTGTGCATACCGCATCGGGCCAGACTGTGTTGGTAGGAATTGATGAAAAGACTCTCGCCCATTTTGGAGGTTGGCCCGTTGGACGCAGTAAGATCGCGGGAGTTCTGAATCAGCTGAACGCCGCCGGCGCCCAGAGAATACTCGTCGATAGTTCCTTTGCTGGCGTGTCAACCAAAGAAGGCGATGATGTGTTAGAGGAGACGTTAAGGGCGCTCGGACCTAACCGCGTCGCATTACCCATAGTCACACTCAAGGGGCCAGTAGAGTCCGATGGACAACAACTACCAGTCAGAGTCACGTCACTAGATAGATTCAGTAAGCACTTCACAATGGTTTCCGCCGACATGCCATTTGATGGCGACAACCGAATTCGGTGTGTTGGGCAAACGAGCTTTGGGGAAATCGCGTCAGAGCCTTCTCTGGGCGCTTGGCTGGCGCTTGGCTGGCGGTCGGGTCGAAAGCGAAACCAGCCATTTTGAAGCTTGATTTTGGAATCGATTTGGAGACGGTGCCCAAAATCAGCTTCGTCGACATCTTCAAGAACGGGGTGCCAGAGAATTTTGTGAAGGGAAAGAACGTCGTCGTGGGGCTTGTCGCAGAACGCGTGACTCAACCTGTGCTCGTGCCTCGCTATGGAAAAGTCGAACGAGCGGAATTCATCGTCTTGGCTGCGGAGACAGAAATACTCGGTACGGAACCTAAACCTGCTTCGTTTTGGCTAGTGATCTCCTCAACGGCTTTGGGGGTTGTCATTTTTGGGCTCGTCCTGCCCCGCCTTGGAATGTACTCCGGCGGTGCGTTGGTATTGGCAGCGATGTCTTTGTCGTTCGTTGGCAGTATCGAACTTTTACGACAGACTGGGATCAGTCTTCCTTTGACGTTTTCGTTTGCCGCGTTAATTCTGACCTACGTTGGAACCCTGGTCGCTTGCCATCCTGACTTTCAGACTCTTCGCCGAGCTGGACTTAGTTTGGTGGACAAAGTCGACTACGGATTGGCTCGTTTGTTTCACTCCGGTGTCGATGCAATTATCACGTTTTCGCCTGACGGACGCATTCTGACCGTCAATGAAACGGCCGAGAAGTTGTTTGGGGTTCCGGCTGACCAGGTTCTGGGTAAGCAATTATCAACTGTACTTCCGGACTCCGCCGAGGCGCTTCTGAAATCAGCATGTGGCAACCAGCCCGGACGACTCGAGGCGACTTTGGCCAACAGCGGTGGCGACCGACACCTCGACCTCGCATTCAATGCGATGCCATCGGAATCCAGTTGGGTGGGCTATGCCTCGATCCGAGATATCACGGTGATGAAAGATCGCGAGGAGGACCTGAAACGTCAGGCGTCTCACGATGCGATGACAGGTTTGCCCAATCGTGCCGCGTTTGAACGCCATCTGGAGGCAACGCTACGTTTCGCCGCTGAGACGGGCCGACCTTTCGCCGTATTCGTTATGGATCTAAATAAGTTCAAGCAGGTTAATGATACGCTCGGTCATCAAATCGGCGATGCACTGTTGGTTGAAGTTGCCAAACGTTTCGAGGGCACGCTCCGCAGCAGTGACTTCGTGGCTCGACTCGGGGGCGACGAGTTTACTGTCGTCATGGCTCCACCAACCACTCGGGACAGCGCGGAGAGCATGGCCTTGCGGCTCGTCGAGTCAATCGCCGAACTCACAGAGCTGGATGGTCACGCGATAGAGACTGGAACGAGTGTTGGCGTTGCCCTCTATCCCGATCATGGGCAAACCAGCGAAGATCTGATTCGAGCCGCCGACGAGGCGATGTATTCTGCCAAACGAGACGGCGACGGATACGGTATTGCTGGCGATGTCGCAGTACTCGAGAGCTAAGCGGAGGCTGGAGGCGCTAATTGCCCCGCAAACATTTGTAAATCCTCGTTGTGGACGATAGAATCCTGGCTGTCACGTGAAAGGCGCTTCTCTAGGCGCCGCTATTTGACACAGTATCGCTTGTTCGATAATGCCCAGCCAAGAGGAATCGTATGTCAGTGTGTAAGCGAAGTGATCGAGGCTTTACACTTGTAGAATTGCTGGTCGTTATTGCGATTATCGGTATCCTGGTTGGACTGTTGCTACCTGCGGTGCAAGCCGTTCGGGAGTCATCTCGGCGGATAGAATGCTCCAACAATGTCAAGCAAATCGTCTTGGCAACACACGATTCGTACGATTCCATTCGCGTCTTACCCCCGTTGGTCGCTCCTTCGAGCCGGACCGCGCTGACCGTTCCCAATCGCTATCGAGATGCCGTTGGTTTCACGGTCTTTGACTGGTTACTTCCCTTTATCGAGCAACAGCCGTTCTACGAAGCGGCGGAGTGGAATGTAAATACGACAGTTCACGGCAAACGGGTCTATCAACACGTAGTTAAGACCTACCGGTGCCCATCCGAAGTGACTTCGGATGTTCGAGGACTGGGAGCGACGACGAATGGTCGGGCGGACTTGTGGGCCATCGGTAACTACTCGGCCAACTATCTGGTCTTTGGAAACCCCGACGCGGACACAGTCGTTGGGCGTCGGGAGGGACAGACTTTACTGTCGCAATTACTTGACGGCACGTCCAATACGATTTTCTTTACCGAACGCTTTGGCACTTGCGGCACCAGTGGTGTTGCCAATTCGAGTTCCACCTTTGGCAATCTTTGGTCAGATTCGAATAGTGTTTGGCGGCCCGTATTTTGTGTCAATAACTATTCCCAGAATCCTACACGACGTGGATACGAGCCGTGTTTGATGTTTCAAGTTCGCCCGCATTGGCTAAACGAATGTGAATCGCGTCGCGCTCAATCGCCTCACGCTGCCGGTATCTTGGTCGCCGTTGGCGACGGTAGCGTCCGCTTGTTCAGCGCCGACATGGATCCGGAAATATGGGCTGGAGTATGCGACCCCCGCGACGGGCAGTTGATGATTGGATACTAACAATCACTGGAAGCTAATAGTCACTGGAAGTTACTCTTATGTATCGATTTGATCAACAGAACGGAATTGTCGTGACTTCAAACAACTTGCATGATAGAGCCAGGCAGT